>JBHHYV010000016.1:0-41484 GCA_046757685.1 Myxococcota bacterium | reverse complement strand
AGCGTCGGCGGATGGGCGTTCGGGAAGATGCGCTGCGCGATCCAGCGCTGCAGCGGCGCGGGCCGGCTGCGTCCGATGCTGTGGAGCAGGGCGAGCCCATGCGGCTCGAGCGCACGATCGATGACGGCGCCCAGCTCCGGATACTGCCGCGGACCGACGTGCTCCAGCATCCCCACCGAGACGAGCTTCTCGCAGCGACCGGTGAGGTTGCGGTAGTCGTCCTCGATGAACTCGACCCGATCGGCCAGCCCCTGCTTCTCGGCCTGCTCCCGCGCCCACGCCACCTGCTCGGACGACACGTTGAAGGCCCGCACCGTGACCCCATGGCAGCGCGCCATGTGGAGAGCGAGCGCGCCCCAGCCCGAGCCGACCTCGATCACGCGCTCGCCCGGCCGCAGGTCGAGCTTGCGACACACGTGCTCCAGCTTGGCCCGCTGGGCCTCCTCGAGGGTGTCGCCGCGATGAGAGAAGTAGGCGCACGTGTAGACCATGCGCTCGTCGAGCCAGAGCGAGTAGAACTCGTTGCCGACGTCGTAGTGGTGGCGCGCGTTGGCCCGGGCCCGTCTCACGTCGTTTCGCGGCATGCCCCAGAGCCAGCGACGCCACGGTCCCTGCTCCAGGTCTGCCTGGTAGGCGGCGCGCAGCAGGGCGACCAGGTCGCCCTCCAGCTCGATCCGGCCCTCCGAGTACAGGTCCCCCGCCTCGAGCGCGGGGTCGCGCGCCAGGCGCCAGAGCGCACCGCGGTCGCGGAGCCGGACCGTCCCCACGGCCTCCTCCGGTCCGATCTCGTCGCCGTTCCACAGCGCGACCCGCAGCGGCGGGTCGCCCACCGCGTGCAGCAGCCAGGCCGCGACCCGGGCGCCGAGGCCACCCGCAGGCGCTGTTCCGCGTCGATTCTCTGCCACGCCGAGCCCTCGCCTCGAGCCCGCGACCGACGCGGGGGGCGGGGCCCGGACCCGTGACGTCCGCGGGATCGGGAGCGCGCGTCGGGCCCGAACGAGCCGCACAGCGGGCTCCCGACCCCATCCAGTTTGTGCACGCCGGATCAAAAAGCAAGTCGACGCGGTCCCGCGGGCGTCCGGGCCGCCTGCAGGTCGCCCCCCGGGTGGGCGTCGAGGCGGATCGAGCGCAGGATTCGCAGAAACAGGACCTTGCGCTCGCGCGGCGTCGCCTTCGGGTCGAAGCGCGCGCTCACGATCATCGCCGAGCTGCGGTCGAGGGGGATCAGGACCACCTCGCCCTCGATGGGCCGTTCGGCCGCCGTTCCACGCGCCACGATACGATCGACCTCGAAGCGGCGGGCGGCGAGACCATCGACGAACTCGAGCCCCAGGTCCCGGAGGTGCACCGCTGGGCTCGACGCGTAGAGCACCCGCCGCAGGAGCGACTCGACGGCGACCGGATCGCGGATGTGCGCGGACAGGCGGGCGAGCTCCGCCGCCTCGATGCCGCGCGTGCTCGCGCCGATCCGGAAGAGCGCAACCTCGAGCGCGTGGTAGCGCACGCCCGCCTCATCGAGCGAGCGGACGCCAAAGAGCGTGAACTCCCAGCGCCTCCCGCCCCTGCCCCGGGGTGATCCGAGCGGAAAGCTGCGGACCTGCCGGTAGGACGCGCCGTCGGGCAGATCGAGCGTGACCGGAAGTGTAGGGTGTCGAACCCGGGCCCATCCCGACTCTGGCGGCGATTCCGACGACGACCTCGGCGCCGGCTCCTCGGACCCGGCGCGCTCCGGCTGCGCCGAGAGAGCCGGCGCGTGTGCGAGCAGGACCACGGTCAGGATTCGCTCAAGGGTCACAGGGGCGGCCTCTCCCGCAGCGTGACGGGACTGTCGTCCCATTCTCGGACGCGCCGGTCGCCGGCTGCAAGCGGAGCCTCACCCGCCGGCCGGCGATCGAGAGATCGCTACACTCGCGCGCTCGATGCTCGAGGCGCGAAACCTGACCCGGCACATCGGAGCTCGCACCCTCTTCCAGGAGGTGAGCCTGCGGCTCGCTCCCACGGACCGCGTCGGACTGGTGGGCCGCAACGGCGCGGGCAAGACCACCCTGCTCCGAGTCCTGGCGGGCCTCGAGGTCGCCGACACCGGGCACGTGGTGCGCGCGCGAGCCACGCGCGTCGCGCTCCTCCGCCAGGAGATCGACCCGGCGAGCGAGCGGACGCTCGAGGCCGAGGTGGATACCGCGCTGGCGCCTCTCCACGCGCTGGAGCGGGAGATCGAGGCGCTCGAAGCCGAGATCGCCGAGGCCGGCCGGCAGGGAATCTCGCCGCCCGAGGCACTGGCGACACGCTGGAGCTCCGCGCGCGACATCTTCGAACGCTCCGACGGCTATGCGGCCGACGCGCGGCGCCGTGCGACGCTCGCCGGCCTGGGATTCGCGCCGGCCCAGTGGTCGCGACCGCTGCGAGAGCTCTCCGGGGGCTGGCTGATGCGGGTCGAGCTGGCCAAGCTCCTGCTGGCCCGACCGGAGGTCCTGCTCCTGGACGAGCCGACCAACCACCTCGACCTGCCCTCGATCGCGTGGTTCGAGCAGACCCTCGAGGCGTACCCCGGCGCGGTTCTCGTCGTCTCCCATGATCGGACCTTCCTCGACCGACACGTGCGGCGAATCGCGGAGCTCGACGGCGGCAGGCTGACGGTCTACCGGGGCAACTACAGCGCCTACCTGCAGCAGCGCGAGGAGCGCCGGAGCAGCGAGGCCGCCCGCCAGCGGCGGCTGGAGCGAAAGATCTCGCACGCAGAGGGCTTCGTTCGGCGCTTCGGCGCCAAGGCGTCGAAGGCGGGCCAGGCCCGGAGCCGAAAGCGGCAGCTGGAGCGCCTGCGCGCCGAGCGGACCTCGCCGGTGGGGGAGGAGCGGCAGCTCCAGCTGCGCTTTGGCCCCGTGATCCGCTCGGGCGACCCGGTGCTGCGTCTCGAGAAGGTGCACTTCTCCTGGGGTCGCAAGCGGCTCTTCGCGGGCCTGGATCTGGAGATCCGCCGGGGCGACCGGATCGCGCTGGTCGGGGCGAACGGGATTGGCAAGTCCACGCTGCTACGGCTGCTGGCCGGCACGCTCGAGCCGGACCGGGGCACCCGCGAGCTGGGGCACAACGTGCGACTCGGCTACTTTGCCCAGCACCAGCTCGACGCGCTCGATCCCCGGCGAAGCGTCCTCGAGGAGCTGGCTGCCGCGGCGACGGGAGAGACCCTCACGCGGCTGCGTACCCTGCTCGGGACCTTCCTGTTCTCGGGCGAGGACGTGGACAAGCGAGTCTCGGTGCTCTCGGGCGGCGAGAAGGCGCGGCTCGCCCTCGCGCGCCTGCTCGTCCTCGGGGCGAACTTCCTGGTGCTGGACGAGCCGACCAACCACCTCGACATCTCCGCCCGCGAGGTGCTCGCCGACGCGCTCGCGGCGTACGGGGGCACCATGGCGCTGATCAGCCACGATCGCAGCTTCATCGCGCGCCTCTCCAACCGGGTCCTCGGGCTGCGGCCCCCCCGCGACGGCGAAGACGGCGGTGCCCGACTCGACCCCTGGAGCGTGGCGTCGGAGGGCTGCCCCGAGACCCCCCTCGGCGACGCCGGGTCGGGAGCCGCTCGATCCGAGACGGAGTCGGATGACACCGCGGGAGCCCGCCGCTCGCCTCCGCAGCGCTACGACCAGCGAAAGCGCGCCCAGCGCGCCGCGGCGCGGCAGCTGCGCACACTTCGGGAGCGATCCGCCGAGCTCGAAGGCCGCATCGTGGAGTGTGAGGCGCGGCTCGAGGCGCTCGCCCTCGCGCTCTCCGACCCGGCGCTCATGCGCGACGGGGAGCGCCTGCGTCGGCTGGAGCTGGAGCGGCGCGAGCGGGCGGCCGAGCTGCCCGACCTCTACGCGCGCTGGGAGGAGACCGTACTGGAGCTGGAGGCGGCCGAAGCCTCGAGCGACTAGCCCCCAGCGGCCGTGCCTCCGGCCCACCCGGAGCGCGCATGCCGCGCCCGTTCACGAACCGCCGCCGCGGGCTAGCCGCTCGGCCCTTCGCCCGCTCCCCCGCGGGCCCGTGCGCGCGGACCCAGGAGCGGCTCGAGCGCCCGCGCAAAGAGCCGCGCGAGCTCGCGCTCCCCGTCGGCGTTCAGGTGGCAGTCGTCCACCAGGTACCTCGCCCGAGAGAGGCTCGCGCCGTCGACGAAGGGAACTCCCCTCTCGGCCGCGATCGCACGCGTGAGCGCGTTGTTGCGTCGCATCAGCTCCGACAGGACGGGGTAGATCCGTGGGCTGCCGCGGATCACACCCGAACGGTAGCCCTCGACCCGAAAGGGAATGCTCGCCAGAACCGCGAGGATCCCGCGGGCGGAGGCGAAGTCGAGATCGGCCTCGAGGTTCCTGCGAAACCCCTCCAGAATGCCGGGGCGGCGGGCCAGGGCCGCGATCTGGCTCTCGTCGGGCAGGTTCTCCCAGCGGACGTACGCGTAGGGCGGACGTTCGTCGAGAGACGAGTATCCCAGGCGTTCCCCGTGGCGGGTCGACAGCAGCATCCAGGCGCGCGACCAGCGAAAGAGGCGGCGCGGGATCCGATTGCCTCGGCGGTAGTCGTAGCCGATCCGGCGATAGTGGGAGTAGTCGGAGCGGTAGCTCCGGAAGAGCTCGGGGAAGAGCTCGTTGCGTCCCTCCATGACCACCAGGGCATCGGGAGACAGCTCCGCGAGGTGCAAGAGCAGGTTGAGCCGGGTCTCGCGCGAGGTCCAGGCCGGAACGCCCGCGTTGACGACCTGCACGCGAGCTCCATCGAGCCCCTGCGCCAGTCGCTGCTGCAGCTGGGCCGCCGAGGTCTCGGTCTCGTCTACGTAGGGCCCGTAGACGGTGGAGTCGCCCAGCAGGAGGATCCTGCGCACCCCCTCCGGCTTGACCCGCGAGATCTCGGGGCCGCGCACGCCGAGGTGGTTGTGGCGGAAGCGCTTTCCGGTGGCGTCGGTCCGCTGGCGATCGGGCTCGAGCCGGTAGCCGAGCTGCGGATCGAACACGTAGCCCGCCACCGGTCCCAGGGGAGCCAGCAGCTGCCGAGCGCGCCCGGCGGGCCAGCGGTAGGCGATCCAGGCTCGCGAGCCCACCTCGAGTCCCACCGCGAGGAGGGCCAGAGAGGCCAGAGCCAGCAGGGGACCCCGGATCCGGGAGGGTGGCTGCAGCATCGGGGGGTGATTCTCCGGCTTCAGCGCGGGCCGGTCGAGGCCGGAGGCCGGGTCCGTGCCCTGCGGTGCGCGCTAAGCTAGATTGCCGCTCCCACCTCGTGCCCAGGTGGTGGAATTGGTAGACACGCAGCGCTCAGGACGCTGTGAAGGCAACTTCGTGCTGGTTCGAATCCAGTCCTGGGCACCACGACCGGCGCCGCCGGGGCGGGGCGATCGTCAGCGGCCGCGCGGGTCCGCGGGATCGGGCTTCGTGAGCTCGGCGAAGAGCGTCCGGGCGAGCTCGGTGCGGCTGATGCCCACAGGCGCGACCTGGATGTCGAAGCGCGCGCTCTCCAGGTCGAAGCCCGCTCGCTCGAGCGCCGCGGCGTCGAGCGCGTGCTCTCTCAGGTACGCGTCGAGCGACTCCGCGTCGAGGGCGAAGGCGCGCGCGACCTCCGCGCGGGAGCGCGGACGGAACCCATCGGTATCGGTGATCCCGAGCCAGAGCGTGCAGAAGACGCTGAAGGGCGAGAGCGCGCAGAGCTCGGGAACCGGACGGCTCGCCCCGCCCCGCGCGGGGTGTCGCGCTGCGGCGCCCGGGGCGCGGGTCCTGCGTCGCCTGTTCCTGCTCGCCATCTCGGCTCCCGGGGGATCTTCTCCCATCGACCCGAGGCGAGGCTAACTTGCGTCGCGCCGATCGACCTCGACCGCGTAACGCAGGTCGGTCAGGAACTCGGGGACGGCGGCGATCACGCGGCGCCAGTTCGGAATCATGGGAGCGCGGCGAGGATCGGTGACGAAGGTCAGGCCCGAGGCGCGGAGCGCCGAGGCGAAGGTCTCCACGATCACCTCCTCCTCGTGGAGCGCAAACGACAGCCCGTTCAGGCGCGCCACATCGGCGTAGCGGGCCACCGTATCCTGCGCGCCGCGCACGTAGGAAGCCACGAGGGTATTCAGGAAGCCCGCATCGAACTGGACCCCGACCCCCGCCAGGTTGCGAAAGAGCGACATGGAGATGTCGATCACCATGCGATGGAGACCGCGCATCGGGTCCGCGAGCGACAGCTCCTGGTGCTTGTGGTCGTAGCGGTCACAGAGCTCTACCTGGCAGACGCGGTGCGGGGAGCAGTTGCGGAAGACCTCGGCCAGGAGCCCGATCTCCAGACCCCAGTCGCTGGGAATCCTCACCTGCCTCACCAGGTCCATCTTGAGGGCGAACTCGCCGGCGAGCGGGTAGCGGAAGCTGTCGAGGAACTGCAGCAGCGGCAGGGGACCGAGGGTCTCGATCAGGGAACGCAGGAGCGGCGTCACGAACAGGCGCGTCGCCCGGCCGTGCAGCCGGTCGGTCGCCCGCCCGTAGTAGCCCTTGCAGTACTCGTAGTCCAGGTTCGGATGCACGACGGGAAAGCACAGCCGCGCCAGGAACTCGCGATCGTAGGTGATGATGTCGCAGTCATGGGTGACCAGCGCCTCCGAGCCACCCACGGCCAGCGCGTACCCCGCTGCGAGCCAGACGGCGCGGCCCTTGCCATCGGGCCCGACATCCAGTCCCCGCGCATCGAGCCGGTGCAAGAGCTCGCCGACCGTAGGCCCGCTCCCCCACAGACAGACGACCTGCGGCAGGTCGGCGAAGAAGTCGCGTACCGCCCGAAAGTCCTCGATCCGATCGCTCCCCGAGACGCTCACGACCACGGAGTCGAGGTAGGCGACCTCGCGCAGCGCCTCGCGCACCCGGACCAGCCCCGCGCCCTTGACCTCGGAGTGGAGACACGGCAGCACGAGGGTCACCGGACGGTCTCTCGAGAAGTACTTGAGCTCGGTCTCGAGTCGCTCGAGAGCGGGAGGACCGAGCCGGTGGAGCGTCGTGATCACACCGGTCTGGTGGAAGTCGCTCACGTCGCGGGCAGCTTAGCGGCTCCACTCCCGAATGACTACGCTCGCAGCGGTGGGGCCCGTTCGCCGAATCCAGCGTCCGCGCGGGACCGTCCTGCGGGGCCGGGCACGCCGGGTGGGGATTGCGCTGGGAGCCGGCGGCGCTCGGGGGCTCGCGCACATCGGGGTCCTGCGCGCCCTGGGCGAGTCCGAGGTGCCGATTCACGCAGTCGTCGGAACCAGCATCGGCGCACTCGTCGGCGCGGCCTTTGCGGCGGGCCAGCTCGAGCGCTTCGAGCGCGAGACCCGCTCGCTCGAGCGCGTCGATCTGCTGCGCCTGGTGGACCCCGTCTGGCCGAGGGCCGGGCTGCTCTCGGGAGACCGCGTCAGCGAGCGGCTGCACGACCTGTTCGGGGACTGGCGGATCGAGGACCTCGCCCTGCCCTTCGGAGCGGTCGCGGTCGACCTGGTCACGGGCGAGGAGGTGCTGATCCGAACCGGACCCGTGATCGAGGCCGTGCGCTCGAGCCTGTCGATCCCGGGAATCTTCGTGCCCCCACGCGCGGGCAAACGCATCTTCGTGGACGGGGCGATCCGGAACCCCGTTCCGGTGAGCGCGCTCGGCGCCTTCGACGTCGACGTCTCGATCGCCGTCAACCTGCACGGGCGCCCGGTTCGCGAGCTGGCGAGCGGCCCCCGCAAGCGCGCCGGGCTCACGCGAGGGGCGCTCCCGGCGCGCATCGTCGAGCTCCTCGAAGGACCCCTGGTCCGCCGGCGCAGGCGGAGTGAGAGTGCGAACGGACCGAGCCTGGTCGAGATCCTCGCCGCCTCCATGACGGCCATGGAGGGGGAGCTCGCGCGCTACCGGCTCGCCGCGGATCCCGTCGACGTCGTGCTCACCCCCAGGGTCCACGCCATCCGCAGCTTCGAGTTCCACCGGGCCCGCCAGGCGATCCACGCCGGCCGCGAAGAGGTCCGCTCTCACCTCGGCGAGATCCGGACTGCGCTCCGGCGTCGCAGGCGTCGGCGCCGCGCCTGAACGCACCCCGCGAAGAGCGGAGCGAAGGAGCTCTAGACCTCTTCCTCGCCCTCCGGCAGGGCGGAACGCAGCACGCCCTCGGCCGTAGCGTCGAGCGATCCGAATGCGAGCGCGACCTCCTGGGTGAAGGCGTCGAGATCCACGACCCGCACCAGCTGACCTTCCACGCTGATGGTCTGGTCCGCGACGGTCAACGTGACCCGGACCGCGTCGCCGAGCTGCAGCTCGACTCCGACGCACTGAAAGCGGATGCCCGCCTTGGACAGGTCGATCGCGTGGGCGAGCGACACGGGAGGCGGATCGAGTCGCGCGATCGAGATGACCGAGTCCGTTCGCACGCGCGGGAACTTGCGACGTTCGTTGCCCTTCACCTCTCGCCTCCCCGGGGAGTCATCGGCTGTAGGCGCTCGCGCTTTGAGTACACCTCGGTCGCATCGTCGAGCGGGGGTGACGCTCGACGGCGGTGGCGTCTATAGTCGCTCCATGTCGTCGGCACTCGGGCGCGCGGTGCGATCGCTCGGCGCGGTCGCGCCCTGCGGCCTGCCGCTCGCTTCTCTCCTCGCCCTTCTCCTCGCGGGACTGGGGGCCGGGCTGGCGGGCTGCTCCGCCGGCGAGGCCGGGCCAGAGCCCGAGCCGTCGCCGGACCGTCCGATTCCGGTGACGCAGGCGCCGGTCGAGCTACGCTCGCTCGAGGAGGAGTTTCTCGCGCGTGAGGCGACGATCTTTCCCGCGGCCAATCCGCGTATCGCCACCCGTCAGGACGGCTTCGTCACGCGCTACGCCGTCGAGGTCGGAGACGTCCTGCACCTCGGCGACCTGATCGCCGAGCTCGACCCGACGGACCTCGAGCTCCGGCTCGCCGAGCTTCGCGCCCAGCTCGCCACGGCTCGCGCCACGCTCTCCGAGCAGGAGAGGTCGTGGTCCCGGGCGCAGGAGCTCTTCTCGCGTCACGTCATCTCGCAGGGTGAGCGCGACGATCGGGCGTCTGCACTCGATCGCGCCCGAGCCGCCGTCGACGAGGCGAAGGCGCGAGTCGGTCGCGCCCGCCAGGACCTTCGCGAGCTGCGGATCACCGCCCCGATTCCAGGGGTCGTGACCGAGCAGCAGAGCTTTTCGGGCGAGTACCTGGAGCGCGGCGATCCGGTCGCGACGATGAAGCGGATCGACATCGTCTTCGCCCTGTGCACGGTCGGCGAGCGCTGGCTCCGCCAGATTCGCGAGGGAGCGCCGGTGCGAATCGAGGTCACGTCGTTTCCCGGCCGCCAGTTCGAGGGCCTCGTCTGGAAGGTGGTCCCCGACGTCGACGTCCAGAGCCGCTCCTCGCCCGTCAAGGTCCTGATCCCCAATCCCGACCTGGCGCTGCAGCCGGGAATGTCGGCTCGCGTCCGCTTCTCGCGACGGCTGCGCAAGGCCATCCTGGTGCCCCGCGACGCGGTCGTCGGAGCCCCGGAGCACCCCTACGTGTGGGTCGCGCGCGAGGGCGTAGCCGAGCGACGCGACGTGGAGCTGGGTGGGGCCCTCGGAGACCGCTGGCACATCCGGTCGGGGCTGGGGCCGGACGACTCGGTGATCGTGACCGGAAACGAGACCCTCGAGCCGGGAAGCCCCGTGATCCCCGTCGAGCTGCCCCCTCCCGGCCCCCCCACGCTTCCGCCGGGGCTGGGAGCCGCCCGCGGACCGAGGGCCGGCTGACCCCTTGAAGCTCGTCGGGACCTCGATCCGGCTCCCGGTCAGCGTGGCCGTGACGGTGCTGCTGGCCGCGCTCTTCGGCGCGCTCGCCCTGCTGCGGCTGCCGGTCCAGATGATCCCGACCCTCGACCGGCCGGAGATCACCGTGCAGACGCGCTATCCGGCTGCGGGTCCCCTCGAGGTCGAGGAGCAGGTCACCCGCCGCCAGGAGGAGCTGCTCAACACCGTCGAGAACCTCCGGGAGATGGTCTCCACCTCCAAGGAGAACGAGAGCACGATCATCCTCAAGTACGACTGGGGCACCGACAAGAACGTGGCCCGGCTCGACGTCTCGGAGAAGATCGGCGCCGTCCGCGATCTGCCCGACGACTCCGAGGAGCCGATCATCCGGGCGGTCAACTCCGACGAGCAGTCGCCCATCGCCTGGCTGGTGCTCGTCGCCCGCGAGGACCTGAACGACGTCCGTCCCGTCGCCAACGACGTGGTCAAGCCCGGCTTCGAGCGCGTCCCCGGGGTCGGGCAGGTCTGGTTCTTCGGGGGTGAGGAGCGCGAGGCGCACGTCCTGCTCGACTTCCCCTCGCTGGCCGCGCGCGGCATCGAGGTCTCCGAGGTACGCGCGGCGCTGCTGCAGGAGAACCGCGACATCAAGGCCGGCGGCTTCGACGAGGGGCTCCGCCGCTTCGGCGTGCGCACCGAGGGACGCTATCGCTCGCTCGAGGAGATCGAGCAGACCATCGTGAAGAGTGGGCCGCTGGGGCCGGTCCGCGTGCGAGACCTGGCGCGGGTCGAGCTGGGACACGAGGAGCCGCAGTTCGTCATTCGGGAGAGTGGCCGGCCGGCCCTGATCTTCGGAATCCTGCGGAAGAGCGGCTCGAACGCGCTCGAGGTCATGCGGGGCGTGGACGAGGTCCAGGCGCGCCTGAACGCCCAGTACCGCTCCCGCGGGATCGAGCTGGTCAAGGTCTACGATGCGACCCGCTACATTCACGAGGCGATCCAGCTGGTCAGTCAGAACCTGATCATCGGTGCGCTGCTCGCGATCGGCGTACTGCTCGTCTTCCTGCGCAGCCGAAGCGCGGTCCTCGTGCTGGGGCTCTCGATCCCGATCTCGCTGATCACGACGTTCGCGTTCCTGTGGGGCTTCGGGCGGTCGCTCAACATCATCTCGCTCGCCGGCATGACCTTCGTGACCGGAATGGTGCTCGACAGCGCCATCGTGGTGGTCGAGAACATCTTTCGACACCGCGAGCTCGGGAAGGGCCCCGCGCGAGCTGCCTACGACGGCACCGTCGAGGTCTGGGGCGCCGTGCTCGCCTCGACCCTGACGACCCTGGCGGTCTTCCTGCCGATCGTCTTCGTCGAGGAGGAGGCCGGCCAGCTCTTCCGCGACATCGCGATCGTCGTCTCGATCGCCGTCGCACTCTCCCTGCTCGTCGCGATCACCGTGATCCCAGCGCTCGCCGCGCGACTGCTGCGCAGTGTTCGAACCGGCTCCTCAGCCGCGATCGCCGGCGGCGGCACGCGGCGCCGCGGTGCCCGGACCACGCGGCTCCTCGGCTGGATCCTGGAACGCCGTCGGCGCCGGTGGGCGACCATCGTCGGCGTCCTCGCGATGGCGGTCGCCATCAGCTTCGGGCTGGCGCCGGAGATCGACTACCTGCCCGAGGGCAACCGGAACATGATCTACGTCATGCTCGATACCCCGCCGGGCTATAACCTGCGCCAGACCGAGCGGATCCTGCGCTCGCTCGAGGAGAAGTTTCTTCCCCTGCCCGAGGTGAGCCGCATGTTCACGATCGTGCGCCACGAGCGACCCAACATGGGCATCATCCTGGGCGAAGACCACCGCAGCAAGCGGGACATCCAGGCCTTCGTCTCCCGGGCCCGGAAGATCGCTCGCGGAGTCCCGGGAGTGCGAAAGGTCTTCGCGACCCAGGCCCCGCTGATCCGCCGCGGCCGCATCGGCTCGGGCAACCTGGAGCTCCTCGTCCAGGGCCCCGAGCTCGATCGCGTCCAGGCGATCGCAGCGAGGCTCGAGGAGCAGGTCGAGAAGCTGCCGGGCGTGGAGTTCGTCAACCCGAGCTTCGAGGTCGGAAAGCCCGAGCGGGTCGTCGAGGTCGATCGGGTGCGCGCCGCAGAGCTGGGAATGACCGTCTCGGACATCGGAGCGGTCGTGGAAGCCTCCGTCGCCGGCACGCGGGTCGGCACCTTCGACGACGCGGGGCGAGAGATCGATCTGCGGCTGATGCGAGCGGCGGGTGGAATCCGCTCGTCCCGCGAGCTGGCGACGACGCCGATCTTCACACCGAGGGGTATGACCGTCACGCTCGGCGACGTCGCCCACATCGAGTCCCGCGAGGGCCCCACCCAGATCGAGCACACCAACATGGACCGCTCGGTCAAGCTCTCGCTGGGCATGGAGAGGGGCCTGGCCCTCGGCGAGGCGATCTCGCGCATCGACCCGCTGCTACAGCGGACTCGCGCGCGGCTGCCCCTCGGCTACGACCTGCGAATCACCGGTCAGGCCGGCGACCTCGAGCGAACCTGGACCGCCTTCCGGGGCGCCTTCGCCATCGCACTGCTCGTCACCTACCTGCTGCTCGCGAGCCTCTTCGAGTCCTTTGTGATCCCGCTGGTGATCCTGGTCAGCGTCCCCTTCGCCGCGAGCGGAGGGATCCTCGGGCTCCGGGCCCTGCATGCCTTCGATGCGTCGGTGAAGCTCGACACGATCACGATGCTGGGCTTCGTGATCCTGATCGGCGTCGTGGTGAACAACGCGATCCTGCTGGTTCACCAGACCCTGAATCGGCTTCGCGAAGGAGCCGACGAGCGCGAGGCGCTGCTCGACTCGGTCTCGAGCCGCGTGCGTCCGATCCTGATGACGACCACCACGACCTGCTTCGGGATCCTGCCGCTCGTCTTCGCCTCCGGCTCGGGCTCGGAGCTCTACCGGGGACTCGCGGCCACCCTGGTGGGGGGCCTGTCGCTTGCCACCGTCGTCACCTTGGTGCTGGTTCCCTCGGTCCTCTCGCTGGTGCTCGGCCGGATCGAGCTCTCGCAGCGCGCCGTCGCCGAGAAGGTCTGAAGCCCGAGCGACGCGTTCGTTCAGAAGAGCTCGAGCTGGCGCTGCGGGCGGCGCCCTTCGCCCCGCGTCAGGTTGGAGACCTGGAGTCGCACGCGGCGCACACTCCTCACCCCGGCGTGGGTGCGTCCGAGCAGCTCGAGCGCCAGATCGCGCATCGGCAGGGCCGCCGAGAAGGGCTCCCGGCGCGTGCGCGTGCGGGTGACGCTCTCGCCGTCGAGGTAGCTCACGCCCAGGGCCAGGGTTCGGGCTCGCCGCCGATCTCTCTCGAGCACTCCCGCCAGGCGCTGGGCGAGCTGCTCGAGACGCTCCCCGATCCTACGCAGGTCGCGCGTCGGCTCCTTCCAGGTCTCCTCCTGGGAGTAGGACTTCGGGCGGGCGCGCACACGCAAGGGCTCGCGATCCTCCCCGCGTGCCAGGGTCGCGAGCCGACGGGCGTTGCGTCCCGCGACGGACTCCAGCGCCTCCGAGTCCATCGCCGCGAGCTCGCCGAGCGTGCGCACGCCGAGAGCCGCCAGCTTCTCCTCGGTCGCGGGGCCCAGGCCCCAGAGCTCGCCGAGGGGAAGGGGTGCCAGAAAGGCCCGCTCCTCTCCGTCTCGAACCCAGCGCAGACCCGCTGCGCCGGAGTGTGCCGCGGCCACACTGGCCACGAAGCGCGTCGGCCCGATTCCCGCCCGCGCCGGCAGCCCGAGATCCCCCTGGATCCGCACGCAGAGCCCGGCAGCGAGCTCCAGGGGATCGATCGCTGCGGGAGGCTCGAGCAGGACACCGTCGAGCCCGAAGGGCTCGATCCGCTCGCACTCCTGGCGAACGAGCGCGCGGATCGCCTGGGCACAGGCGCGGTAGTGCGCCAGGCGGGTCGGCCGGAAGGCCGCCTCGGGACACAGGTCCAGCGCCTCGCGAACGGCCATGCCCACGCACGCTCCGGCGGCGCGAGCGGCGGCATTCAGTCCCGTGACCGATCCGCGCCGGCTGGGATGCCCCCCGACGAGGATCGGCCGCGAGCGAAGCTCCGGATCCTCCTCCTCCTCGACCGCCGCGTAGAGATCCGGAACCTGGACCAGGATGATCATGGGGAAGGCTCGAGCCTCCAGACCCCCTCGGCATGGTAGACGACCGAGGCGCGCCCCATCCATAGCGGGCGCGCGCGACCGCGGATCCAGTCCTCGAAAGCGTCGGAGTAGTGCGGGGAGCGCGGCCGTCCAGACTCTCCGCCCGCGAGGCCCACCCACGGATGGCGCGGCTCGGCAAGGTCGACCGCGATCCGCAAGCCCGGGCCGACGCGCGGACGCAGACTCGAGCCCGCCGCAGAGAACATCGCCCACAGCGAGTCGGCGGAGCCCGGAGCCGGGCGCGGCCCGATCGACGCGCGCCGCCCGAGCCAGCGAAGAGGCCTCGAGCCGAAGATCTCGAAGGCATGCTCGAGGCGCAGCGGGTGCAGGGCGCCCCAGGTCCAGCGCTCGGGGTTCGAGCTGACCGTCACGCTCAGCCAGCTCCACGTCCGGTCGAGCGCCTCGGCCGCGAGCGCCCGCACCTCTTCGGGGTCGAGATCACCGACGAAGTGCTCCGCCAGCGCCCCCGGCAGCGGATCCCCCAGCTCCAGCAGCGACCCGAGCAGCTCGGGAGAGAGCCGGCTGCCGAGCAGGGTCCGCAGCAGCCGATCGCGAAATGCGTAGTAGGCAGCGGCACCCAGGCTCTGCGAATCGGTGGCTCCATCCCATGCGAGGAGCCACTCGCGCAGCTGCGCACCCCCGCGCGAGCGCGGCCTCACCGACTGGAGCCAGGCGCGCACGCGGCCGGGACCGCGGGCGGAGTGGAGGTCCCGCTGGATCGCGAGCACCGCTTCCAGGTCCAGGCTCGGGACGCGATCGAGCCGAGCCTGCAGGAAGTCGGCGGAGATCCCCGGGTACCAGATCCACGAGACCGGATGCGGGAACTCCCCCGTCCTGGGCCGGGGCAGCGCAATCAGGTCCTCGCCCGCCTCGGCGAGCCGACGCGGCAGCGCGTCGAAGGGAATGAAGCCGCGCCAGTCGTAGTAACGGCTGCGGCCGGGGACGGGCAGCAGACCGGTGGGGACGGAGCGGATCGGGAGTCGACCGGCGACCTGCAGGCCACCGCGTCCCGTCGCGTCGGCATAGAGGAAGGTCGTCGCCGGCGCTTCGAGGCGCTGCAGGGACTCTCGGAACTCCCCCCAGCTTCGCGCGTGCTGCAGCGACAGGAAGACCGCGATCCCGCTCCGACGCGTCTCGCCGATCCAGCGCAGGGCCAGCGTTCGCAGGTCCGGGGCGTTCGGATCCAGGCTCCCGAGCAGCGGTCCGTGCCGCGTCGACCGAACCTGGAGAGCGAGGTCCGCCCCGCCGCGCACGTGGAGGATCTCGCGGCGGACCGCCAGCGGTCGCCAGCGGCCCGCCACGTCGTAGAGCTCGGGGGGACCCGTGCGCAGCGTCTCCTCGTAGAGATCGAGTGTCGAGGCGTAGAGCGCGACCTGTCCCCAGGCGATGCGTCCATTGGTGGCGCTCCAGAACACCGGGATCCCCGGCCAGGTCGCACCCGCCACCTCCCAGTCCCGCGTGCGAAGCTGCGCCAGGTAGAAGCTCGCCGGGGTGCGGAGCTCGACGTGCGTGTCGTTGGCCAGGATCGGGAGACCGCTCTGCGAGTGTCGCGATCCGACGATGAAGCCGGTGCTTCCCACCGTTCCCCGGAGCCCCGCCGCGCGTGCGAGCTGGCGCGCGGCCCGCAGCGCGGGGGCCAACCGGGTCAGGTGCTCGCGCGCGCCGGGCCGGACCGGAAAGAAGGGCTGCGCGGCGACCCCGCCGACCTCCTGCACCAGCCTCTGGAGCAGCACGCTTGCGTCGAGCGAGCGACCCAGCAGCCAGGCACGCAGCCTCAGCAAAGCCAGCGAGTCGGCCGGCTTCCACGGGGAGGGCTCGAGCCCGAGGCGTGCGAGCTCGAAGGGCCGCGTGGCCCGAGCCGCCGCGACCTCGCGCAGCCAGCGATTGACGCCCGAGGCATAGGCCTCGAGGAGCCGCCGGGTGGAATCGGAGAGCCCCGCGACCTCGCGGTCGGCGGCCCGGGCAAAGCCGAGCGTGCGCGCGAGCCGGTCTGCAGGAACGGCGGGGGCGCCAAAGATCTCCGCCAGCGTGCCCCGTGCCGTTCGTCGCAGCAGCTCCATCTGCCAGAGCCGGTCCTGGGCGTGAACCAGGCCCAGTCCGAAGAACGCATCGGCCTCGTTCCGGGCCCAGACGTGCGGGACTCCCAGGCGGTCTCGAATCACCTCGACGGGCTCGCCGAGCGCGGCGGCCCGAAGCTCACCGAAGGGCGGATCCGGGGTGTCGTGGATCTCGAGCAGCCGGATCGCCGCCACTCCGGCGAGCCCGGCTCCCAGCAGCAGGGCAATGCCCGCCGCGACCCGGAGAGGCCGCATCAATCGGCTCCGGCGCTTCGGGACGGATCCTCGAGTAGAACCTCGGCCACCGCCAGCGTGCTCGAAGCGGCGGTCGAGACCCAGAGCCGCGAGCCTCCGAGCGCGCGGGCGGCGCGAGCGGCGGCTCCGGAGAGCGCCAGCTCCAGGCGGCCGCGCTCCTCGGTCAGCTCGAGATCGAGCCAGCTCACCCCCGCCGCCCAGCCCGTCCCGAGCGCCTTCATGCCGGCCTCCTTGGCCGCGAAGTGACGCGCGAAGCAGGCCGCCTCGGCCCGGCGGCCCTCGCAGCGCGCCCGCTCTCGGGCCGTGAAGACGCGCCTTGCAAAGCGCTCCCCGTGGCGTGCGAGCGCTCTTCGGATGCGCTCGATCTCGACCGCATCGATCCCGCTGCCGACGATCACGCGCGCCAGGATAGCGAGTCCCCGGACGCGCGGAAACGCATGAAAATCAACGAGTTATGTTCCAGGCCCCCGGGTCGGTCCGGTTTGACGCTCCAGGGGGGTGTGGCTATCCTGCGGCGCCGAGAGGCGGGCGATGGTCGCGCGAATCGGTATCAACGGCTTCGGACGGATCGGGCGCTGCGCCCTTCGGGCCGCGCTCGACGATCCGGGTCTCGAGTTCGTCGCCATCAACGATCTGACCGACGCTGCGACGCTCGCGCACCTCTTCGAGTTCGACTCGGTGCACGGGCGGGTGAGCCAGAGCGTGTCGGCGAGCGACGGCGCGCTCTCGGTCGGCCCCCGCACGATTCGCGTGCTCTCGGAGCGCGATCCCGCGGCCCTGCCCTGGGGCGACCTCGGCGTCGACATCGTGATCGAGTCGACGGGGCTCTTCACCCGGCGAGCGGATGCCGCCAAGCACCTCGCCGGGGGCGCGCGCAAGGTGATCCTGTCGGCGCCCGCGCCCGATCCGGACGTCACACTGGCGATGGGCGTCAACGAGGAGCGCTACGACCCCGACCGGCACCAGGTGATCTCGAACGCCTCGTGCACGACGAACTGCCTGGCACCGGTCGCCAAGGTCATGCACCGGGAGCTCGGGATTCGCCGCGGCTGGATGACGACGATCCACGCCTACACGAACGACCAGCGGATTCTCGATCTCCCGCACAAGGATCTGCGCCGGGCGCGGGCGGCGGGAGTCTCGATGATTCCGACCTCGACCGGCGCCGCTCGGGCAGTGAGCCTGGTGCTCCCGGAGCTGGAGGGCAAGCTCGACGGGATCGCGATTCGCGTGCCGACCGCGGACGTCTCGATCGTGGACCTGGTCGCCGAGACGGAGCGCCAGACCGATGCCGAGACGGTCAACGAGGCCTTCCGCAAGGAGGCCGAGGGAGCGATGAAGGGGATCCTCGCGGTGTCGGATCGACCCCTCGTCTCGATCGACTACCGAGGCGATGCCCACTCCGCGACGGTCGACGCGCCCAACACGAGCGTGCTCGAGGGAAACCTGGTCAAGGTGCTGGCCTGGTACGACAACGAGTGGGGATACGCGAACCGCGTCGTCGACCTGGCTCGCTGGGTCTCCCGCCAGCTCTGAGCCCCGGTGAGCCCCCTGCCGCGGCTTCGGGAGCTTGCACCTCGAGGCCGCCGGGTCTTCCTGCGGGCCGACCTGAACGCGCCGCTCCGCGAGGGAGCCGTCGCCGACGACACGCGCCTGCGGGCCTCTCGCGAGACCCTCGAGTGGCTGCGAGGCCAGGGGGGCCGGGTCGTGCTGGCCTCGCACCTCGGGAGGCCGCAAGGCAGGCGGCGACCCGAGCTGAGCCTGCGGCTGGTGGCCGAGGCGCTCGGCCTGCCGCTCGCGCCCGACAGCGTCGGGCCCGAGGTCGAAGCGCAGGTCGCGGAGCTTCGGGACGGAGACGCGCTCCTGCTCGAGAACCTGCGCTTTCATCCCGGCGAGACGCGCAACGCTCCGGAGTTCGTACGCGCCCTGGCGCGGCTCTGCGACGTCTACGTCGACGATGCGTTCGGCTGCATGCACCGCGCACACGCGAGCATCGTGGGCCTGGCACGAGCTGTTCCCACCCGGGCCGCCGGAGCTCTCGTGGAGCGCGAGATCGAGGCCCTCTCCCGGGTCCGGGACCGGCCGGACTCGCCCTACCTGTGCATCGTCGGGGGCGCCAAGGTCTCGGACAAGCTCGCGGTCCTGGGAGCGCTCTGCGAGCGCGCCGACGTGATCTGCATCGGCGGGGCGATGGCCTACACGTTCCTGGCGGCGCGCGGCGAGCCGACCGGGCGCTCGAAGATCGAGCCCGACCTGATCGAGAAGGCGCGCGACCTCGCCCGACGCGCGCGCGAGCTGATCCTCCCCTGCGACCACATCGTGGCGCCGAGCCCCGAGGAGGGCGCCCGCGCCCGCGCCGTTCGCACGATTCCCGAAGATGAGCTCGCGCTCGACATCGGGCCCGAGAGCGTCGCGGTCCTCGAGTCCCGCATCCGCGTGGCCCGAACCGTGTTCTGGAACGGCCCGCTCGGCCTCTTCGAACGGGCGCCCTTCGATGCGGGCACCCTGGCGGTCGCGCGGGCCCTGGCCGAGAGCCCGGCGTACTCGGTCGTGGGCGGCGGCGATTCGATCGCCGCTCTGCGGGCGGCGGGAGTGGCCGATCGAGTGGATCACGTCTCCACCGGGGGCGGGGCCTCGCTCGAGTTCCTGGAGGGTCGGCCGCTTCCCGGGATCGAGGCGCTTCGCTTCGATCGCTAGAGTCGGGGGTTCGAGATGCGCGTACCCATCATCGCCGCCAACTGGAAGATGCACATGTGCATCGGCGAGGCCCTGGAGTTCGCCAGCCGACTCTCTCCCCGCCTCGCCGATCTCGAGGGGACCGAGGTCGTGATCGCACCCCCCTTTACCGCCCTGGCGCCGCTCGCCGAGGCGCTCGCCGGGACGCGGGTCCACCTGGCGGCGCAGAACTGTCACCCGGAACCTTCCGGCGCGTTCACCGGGGAGATCTCGGTGGCCATGCTCGCCGATGTCGGCTGTCACTACGCGATCATCGGTCACTCGGAGCGGCGCCAGCTCTTCGGCGAGACCGACGCCCAGGTGGCGCAAAAGCTCGCGGCGCTGCTCGATCGGGAGCTGGGGGCGATCGTGTGCATCGGCGAGACGCTCGACGAGCGCGAAGCCGGTCACACCCTCGAGGTCGTCCGAGCCCAGCTCGACGGCTCGCTCGCCGGCCTCGATCCCGAGCGCGCCGAGCGCGTCGTGCTCGCCTACGAGCCCATCTGGGCCATAGGAACCGGGCGAACGGCCACGCCCGAGGAGGCGCAGGAGGTCCACGCCCAGATCCGCGCACACCTGCACACGCGGCTCGGTCGGTCCGGGCAGCGCATGCGGATCCAGTACGGCGGATCGGTCAAGCCGCAGAACATCCACGCCCTGATGGAGCAGCCCGACATCGACGGGGCCCTGGTCGGGGGCGCGAGTCTTGACCCGGAGAGCTTCTGGGCGATCATCCGCTTCGACCTCTCTCCGGGAGAGTCCGCGTGACGCTCTTCATCACCATCGTACACATCCTGGTGTGCCTGGCCCTGATCGCCGTCGTCCTGCTTCAGCAGGGCAAGGGCGCCGACATCGGCGCCGCGTTCGGTGCCGGCGCCAGCCAGACGGTCTTTGGCGGGCGAGGCGCGGGGAGCTTCCTCTCCAAGCTGACCACGGGCGCGGCGATCGTGTTCATGCTCACGAGCCTGACGCTCACCTACTTCGCCAACCCGAGCGGTGTCCTCAGCGATCTCGACGAGCCGGAGCCCCCCTCCCCTGCGGCGGCCGCGCCGGTCCCGGGGTCCTCGGGCGCGTCCGACTCCGGCTTCGCAGAGCCGAGCCCGCTGGGCGCCAAGAAACCCGGAGAGGCCCCGAGCGGCTTCGAGCAGATTCCGGCCCCATCCAAGGCCCCGCGGGCGCCCGAGGCACCCACGGGTGGCGAGCCCGACAAGCCCTGACCGCCACGCCCGCTTGCGACCCGGTCCGTCTCCCCTACAGTCACCTCGCCCTGCCCAGGTGGTGGAATTGGTAGACACGCCAGGTTGAGGGCCTGGTCCGGGTTTACCGGGTGCTGGTTCGAATCCAGTCCTGGGCACCAACTCTGCGCGCACCGGGTTCCGGGTCGCGCTCCCCCCGCCTCGACGGCTCTCGACGCAGCCGCACCGTAGGGGCACCTGCAAATCTCCCCTGCGTGAGTTTCCCCTCCCTTCGGGCGCCGCATCTGATAGTGTAGCTACGCGCTTCTGCCGGCCTGCGTTCGGGTGCCCCACCCGTCGGCGGGTCTTACAGCCCTCGCCCGGGCCGATCGTCCGCGCGCCAGCTTCGAATCCAGGAGGGTCAGCGATGAGGTTCTCGAGCTTCTTGAGCCGCCTTGGGCTCGCGTGCGGTCTGGTCGGCCTCGCGGGAGCCGCCGGCGCCGTCACCTTCTCGGTCGATGCCATCAGCCCCACCGTGACCGGCTCGGCCTCCTCGGGAACCACCTCCAGTCCCGGCGACATTCTGGGTGACTTTCCGCCGGCAACGCCGACCCCGGTTCTCGGAACGGCCATCGTCGTGGGCGCGAGCTCCGGAGCGGAGGTCGACGGCTTCTCGTTCGGACGCGCGCTGAGCCAGTTCTCGACGAGCGTCCCGGGGCTCTTCAGTGTCGACCGGGGGAGCTTCGGGGTCTCCGGATCTGCGGTGGCCATCGAAGCCGCCGGCACGGGCACGACCTCGGAGCAGGGGAGCGACGTGTTCCGCTCAAGCTACGGCGGAGCCAATACCCTCTTCCGGGATGGAGACGGCATACCGATCTCCCCCAATCCAGTCGTTCCAGGCCTGGGAGTGGCTGAGCCGTTCAGCCAGCCTCCGCCGACCCCACCGCTCCCACCGACTCTCGTGGGGAACGTGGACGCGCTCGACGCCCGCGGCGACGCAGTCTCGCCCCCCCCCACCGGCACCCTCTTCCTCTCGCTCGACACTGCGAGTGCGACGGGCTCCGGCCTATCCGGTGGCGACGTCTTGATCGACGTGGGGCTGACGGGTACGACCTCGATCTATGCCCCCGCTTCGGCGCTGGGGCTCTTCTCCACCGACGACATCGACGCTCTCGTCGTCTTCGACAACGGGGACGGTGTCTTCTTGCCCGGGCTGGACATCGTGCTCTTCTCGCTCGCTCCCGGCTCCCCGGGTGTGGGGAGCCTGGACTCGGTGAGCGGCCTGGTGATTACCGAGGGAGACGTTCTGATCGACTCCACCGCGGCCATCACGCTGCTCGGCGCTCCCGCCACCTCGACGGCGCCCGGGATCTTGCACACCGCGGAGTCCCTCGGATTGATCAGCGTGCGGGGTGGCTTCGCCGGGAGCAACAACCTGAACGCTTTCGACATCGTGCCCGAGCCCGGATCGGCGCTGCTGCTGGTCTCGGGGATCGCGGGACTCGCTCTGATCCGGCGTCGACTCGGCTGACGGATCCCGATTCCCCGCGGCTCAGAGCGGGGTCAGGCCGTGGTAGCGGCTCCGGAAGTGAACGAGCGGCTCTCCCGCTCCCAGGCTGCCGGCCTCGACCGCGCCGATGTACACGCAGTGGTCACCGGCGTCGATGGCCTGCTCGACGCGGCAGTCGAGGCTCGCGAGCGCGCCGGGGATCCTGGGGCAGCCGGTCACCCCCGGCTCGCACTCCAGGTCATCGAAGCGAGTATCCTCTCGCCGCTTGTCGGCGAAGAGGCTCGAGAGCCCGCTCTGCTCGGACCCGAGCAGGCTGACGCTGAAGACCCCGGTCTCCTCGATCAGGGCGTGGGTCTCCGAGCTCTTGTCGGCGCAGACCAGGATCAGTGGGGGGTCCAGGCTGACCGAGGAGAACGCAGACACCGTCATGCCCTGGCAGCGCGATCCATCCGACGAGGTCACGATGCTCACGCCACTGGCCCACGATCCGAGAACCTGCTTGAAACGCTCCGGCGGGACGCCCATGCCTACCTCACCCGCACCCGCCGGACAGCGCTGAAGCGAACCCGCCCCGAGGCTCCCGCGAAGCCTCCCAGCGGCAGCTTGCCGCGCACCGTCTCCACCGCGCCGTGGGGCGAGGCCTTCTCCGTTCCGTAGAGGAAGGCGGCCGCCAGCGGATAGGTTCCGGGCTCGTGCGGAGCCCGCAGCCGGTAGGTCACACTCACCGTCGAGAAGCGGCCCGCTTCGGGATCCGCCGAGACCCCGTAGACGTTGACGTAGCTGGTTCCCGGCGCGAGCGCCGGATTGCGGCCGTCCATGAAGCGGGTCTGCAGCTGGCCATCCGGCCCGGTCACGGCGGCCCTGTCGACCACTCGCCAGCCGGCGGAAGGGGCGGGCCGAGCCTGCCAGCGCTGATCGCTATCGACGAGCGCGACGCCGACCGCGGGGCCGGCGCCCCCCATGGCCCGCACGGTGACCTCGACGATCTGGTCGGGGCTCACCTGCTCGGGAGCCAGGACCTCGACCGAGGCTGCCGCGTCGATCTTCTCGATGCCGGCGATCAGCGCTTCTCGCTCGCTCTCGGTCAGCTTGGCGTAGGGGCCCTCGGGCTTGGCTGCCCGGATCTGCGCCAGGTGCTTGTGCGCCGCGAGCTCGGCCTCGGCCCGCTTGGGGGGGACTCCCGCGAGCTGCCCGGCCGACACGGAGCTGTGACAGCCGGCGCAGAAGGGAGCGACGTCGGTGACGTAGACGGGGGTGCCCCCCGGGTAGGCCGCCGCGGTCAGAGGCCAGGGCCCACCCAGGCCCACGAGCGCGAGGACGAGCGATGAGACGGTCCGCTGCGCGGATCGAGACACAGGCATGGTCAGAACTCCTCGTGACAGTTTCGGCATACCGGGAGGACGATCTCGGGCTCGAGAAAGCCCAGCACCGGCCGACCGGTCTCGTGCGCCCGGTGACAGGCGACGCAAGGATAGTCGAAATCGATCTCGTGAACGGGGATCGCGTGGAAGGCGTCGGCTCGCCCGGGCCGAATCGAGGCATGGCACTGGGTGCAGTCCCGATCGGCGAGGGGATGCGCCATGTGCTCGGGCTCCTCGAAGTCACCGACGAGCCAGAGCAGGGCGTCCCTCGCTGCGAGCCCCTTGACCTGGACCCGCCGCCACCACCCGGCTCCCCGGTGGCAGTCGATGCAGGCGAACCGGCCGTCGCGCGCCTCTCGATGGGCCGCGGCCAGCGTCGTGGGGATCGCCCGGTGAAAGTCGCGCAGCTTCGCCTGGTGGAGCGGGGTCTCGGGGTCGAGGTGGCAGCGAACGCAGAACGAGTCGTGCGACTCGACGACATCCGAGATCCACCATCCGGTCGGGGCGCCAGCGACGCCCAGGGCCACGAGCAGCCCGAGCCCTCTCTTCATGCGGGCGCCGCGGGCTCCGCGCGGACCGGGAGCGGGAGGTGAGAGGCGTCACTCCGCGGGGTTCGCACAGCGGCCGACGGGCGAGCGCTCACCCTCCGGCCGGGACCAGGACGATCGCGATGCGGCGGTTGCGCGCGCGCCCTCCGGGCGTGTCGTTCGAGGCGAGGGGGGCCGTATCGGCGAGACCCACCGCCTCGAGCCGGCGCGCCTCGATGCCCTGCGCCTCGAGGAAGCGCACCACTCCCGCGGCGCGCGCTGCCGAGAGCTCCCAGTTCGAGGGATAGCGCTGCGTGCGAATCGGGACGGAGTCGGTGTGGCCCTCGACGCGGACGCGCTGGTCCTCGAGCCCACGAATCTCCGCCGCCACCTTGCGCAGCACGTCCCGCCCAGCCGGCTCGAGGTCGACCTTTCCCGAGCCGAAGAGGACCTTCTCCGAGGCGCGCACCTTGATCTGGCCTCGCAGGCGCTCGATCTCGACCTGGCCGCTGGCGACCTCGCCCTCGAGCTGATCGACGAGCCGCCGGTAGGTGCTCCCCACCGCCGCGAGCTCTGCCTCCCGCTCGCGAATCCGCTTCTGCTGGGCCTCGATTCGAGCCCGGAGGTCGTCGTTCTCGCGCCGCAGCGCCTCGAGCTGCGCGATCTGCGCGAGCCGCTCCTCCGAGAGCGACCTGCGCTCGAGGGCGAGCTTCTCGCCCTGCGCCGAGAGCTCCTGGATCTGCTTCTCGAGCGCCGCGATCTGCTGGTCGCGCTGCTCGAGCAGGCCGCTCAACGTGGTCGAACGGCTCTGCTCGAGCTGGTAGGCGCTGCGCGTCACGCAGCCGGAGAGCGCCCCCGCGATCACAAGGAGCGCAAGCGAGATCCTCACTCCCCCGCCTCGAACGACAGCCCGAGCGCCTTCTCGAGCACCTCCTCGATCGTCGAGACGCCCTCGACATGCAAGCCCGACAGCCGAGCCTCGGGAATCTCGGTCAGGTCCTTGCGGTTGCGCTCCGGGATCAGCACGCGCGCCACTCCGGCGCGGCGGGCCGCCAGGACCTTCTCCTTGATGCCACCCACTGGAAGCACTCGGCCGCGCAGCGTGATCTCCCCCGTCATCGCCAGGTCGGGCGGCGCGGGCCTCTCGAGCAGGACGCTCACGAGGGCGGTGACCATGGCGATCCCGGCGCTGGGCCCGTCCTTGGGCGTCGCACCCGCCGGGACGTGGACGTGGAGGTCCAGCTTGTCGAACTCGAGAGCGGCCATGCCCAGCGCTCTGGCGCGATCGCGGACGACCGAGACGGCCGTCTCCGCCGACTCCCGCATCACGTCGCGTACCGAGCCGGTGATCTGGATCTTCCCCTTGCCCGGCATGCGCGTCGCCTCGATGAAGAGGATCTCGCCGCCCGCCGCAGTGACGGCGAGGCCCACGACGACGCCCGGCTTGTGCATGCGTCCGGCGATCTCGGCCTGGAAGCGCGGAGGCCCGAGCAGCGTCTGGAGCGTCGCGGGATCGATCCGCTCCGGGGCCGCGCCCTCCTCGACGACCGCGCGCGCGACCTTGCGCGCGAGCTTGCCCAGCTCGCGCTCCAGGTTGCGAACTCCCGCCTCACGCGTGTAGCGGGAGACGATCGTCCGGAGCCCCTCGTCGTCGAGGTCCGGGAGGTGCTTCTCCACCCCGTGGCGCTCGATCTGGCGCGGAATCAGGTAGCGCCGCGCGATCTCGAGCTTGTCCTCCTCGGTATACCCCGGAAGCTCGATGATCTCGAGGCGATCGCGCAGGGCCGGAGGGATCTGCTCCTCGACGTTGGCGGTCGCGATGAACAAACCCTTGGAGAGATCGTAGGGAAGCTCGAGGTAGTGGTCGCTGAAGGTGCTGTTGTGCTCCGGATCCAGGACCTCGAGCAGCGCCGAGGACGGGTCCCCGTGAAAGTCCGCTCCGAGCTTGTCGATCTCATCGAGCATGAACACCGGGTTGCGGGTCCCGACGCGGCGCAGCGTCTGCAGGATGCGACCCGGCATCGCGCCGACGTAGGTCCTCCGGTGACCCCGGATCTCGGCCTCGTCGTGGACGCCGCCGAGAGCCACGCGCGCAAACTCGCGCCCGGTCGCGCGCGCGATCGAACGACCGAGGGACGTCTTCCCGACTCCGGGCGGCCCCACGAAGCACAGGATGGGCCCCCGCATGTCGCGCTTGAGCCGCAGCACCGCGATGTACTCGAGAATCCTCTCCTTCACCTTCTCGAGGTCGTAGTGATCCGCCTCGAGGACCTCCCGTGCCCACTGGACGTCCAGACGATCCTCGCTCTCGCGGGACCAGGGAAGGTCGGCGATCCACTCCAGGTAGGTACGGATCGTTCCCGCCTCGACCGCTCCGGGCGGAAGCGCCGCCAGCCGACGCAGCTCGCGCTCCGCCTGCTCAGCGACGGCTTCGGGGGGAAGAGCGTCCGCGATGCGCTTGCGCAGGCGATCGACGATCTCTTCGGGGCTCTCGGACTCGCCCAGCTGACGTCGGATCGCGCGCGCCTGCTCGCGCAGAACGTACTCGCGCTGGTTGCGGGAGAGCTCCTCGTGGACCTGGTCGCGGACCTGCTCCTCGAGTCGTCGGACCTCGCGCTCGCGCGCCAGGTGCACGGAGAGCCGCTCCAGGCGGGCCCGCACATCGCACTCCTCGAGCAGCTCCTGCCGGTCCGCAACCGAGAGGCCCAGGTTGGCCGCGACCACGTCGGCCAGTGCGCCCGGCAGCTCGATCCCCGCGACCAGGGCCTTGACCCCGTCCGAGATCTGATCGGATGCCTCGGCGAGCTTCAGGAACTCGGTCCGCACGTTTCGGTCGAGGGCCTCGAGCTCGACGCTCTCCTCGAGCCTCTCCTCGAGCGGCTCGAGCCGTGCCACCAGGTAGGGGTCGGTCTCGACGATCTCGCCGATCCGGACCCGACTCACCCCCTGCACCCAGAGTCGCTGGGTGCCATCCTCGGTCTCGCGCATGCGCAGGATCCGGACGGCGGTGCCGATCCCGTACAGGTCGTCGGGTCCCGGCTCGTCGACCTCGGGGTCGCGGGCCGCCACCGTGACCAGCAGGCAGTCCGCTCCGAGCGCGTCGTCGATCAGCTGGCGTGCCCGCTTGGTCGTCGCCAGCATGGGCGTAATCAACGCCGGAAAGAGCACCGTATTGCGGAGCGGCAGCAGCGGCAGCGTATCGGGCAGCGTCGCGGGCTGCTCTGCAGACCGCTCCTCCTCGGGGGATGCCGATTCGCTCATCCCTCACTCCTCCCCGACTCCCTCGACCGGGATCCGAACCCGCGGCACGAGGACGCGCGGCAGCGTCACCCGAAGGAGTCCGGCCTCGAGCGAGGCGCTGACGAGATCGGGGTCGTAGTTCACCTTGAAACGCAGGACCCGCTCGAACGCACCCTGCGGAATCTCCTTGCGCAGGTGGCGCAGGGCCCGTCCCGCGCGCCGCGCGCGCCGGACCCCGGCGATCTGCAGGTACTCGCCGTCGAGTGTGAGCGTCACGTCCTCGGGGGAGACCGTCGGGAGCTCCATCTCGACGACCAGCGCATCCTCGGTCTCGTAGACGTCGATGGCCGGGCGGTAGGAGTCGGCCTGCGTGGGCATGCGGACGCCTCCCCCGAAGGCGCGCTCGAAGACATGGTCGAGCTGCTCTTCGAGAGCCGCAAGCTCGCGGCGCACTCTGCCTTTGCGTACGTCCATCGGGGGGTGTCGCCGTCCGGCTGGACGGCTACTTCTCCTCGGTGAACTCGGCGTCGACGACCTCTCCCTCGGCGTCGGAGGAGGCCGAGCCCTCGGCCTTCTGGGCTCCGTCGCCCGGAGTCCCGGACGCAGTCTGCTGCTTGTAGAGCGCCTCGCTCACCTTGTGCAGCGCGGCCTGGAGGGCCTGCTGGCGGGCCTTCAGGTCCTCGGTCGGAGCCTCGGCGTTCTCGAGCAGCGTTCGGGCCTCGGAGATCGCCGACTCGACGGCATTCAGGTCGGCGACCGGGATCTGCTCCTTGTGCTCGCCGATCGTCTTCTCCGCCTCGTAGGTCATCGCGTCGAGCTGGTTGCGACACTCGATCCGCTCCCGCCGGGCGCGATCCTCGGCGGCGTGCGACTCGGCGTTCTTGACCATCTGATCGATCTCGGTCTCGTCGAGGCCGCTCGAGCCCTCGATCCGGATCGACTGCTCCTTGCCGCTCGCCTTGTCCTTGGCGTGCACCGCCAGGATCCCGTTCGCGTCGATGTCGAAGGTCACCTCGATCTGCGGCACCCCTCGCGCCGCCGGCGGCAGGCCGTCGAGGATGAAGCGGCCCAGGCTGCGGTTGTCCGCGGCCATCTCGCGCTCGCCCTGCAGCACGTGGATCTCGACCTGCGGCTGGTTGTCCGCGGCCGTCGAGAAGACCTGCGAGCGCTTGGTCGGGATCGTGGTGTTGCGATCGATCAGCTTGGTCATGACACCGCCCAGGGTCTCGATCCCGAGCGAGAGCGGCGTCACGTCGAGCAGCAGCACGTCCTTGACCTCGCCCGAGAGCACGCCGGCCTGGATGGCGGCACCGATGGCCACCACCTCGTCGGGGTTCACCCCCTTGTGGGGCTCCTTGCCAAAGAACTCGCGCACCAGCGCCTGCACCTTGGGAATCCGGGTCGATCCGCCGACGAGCACGACCTCGTCCACGTCGCCCGGCGAGATCCCCGCATCGCGGCAGGCCACTCGGCAGGGCTCGAGCGTGCGATCGATCAGGTCATCGACGAGCTGCTCGAACTTCGCCCGGGAGAGCTTCAGGTTCATGTGCTTGGGCCCGGCCTGGTCGGCGGTGATGAAGGGAAGGTTGATCTCGGTCTCCGAGACCCCCGAGAGCTCGATCTTCGCCTTCTCGGCGGCCTCCTTGAGCCGCTGCACGGCGGTCACGTCCTTCGACAGGTCGATGCCCTGGTCCTTGCGGAACTCGTCCACCAGGTAGCGGATGATCCGGTCGTCGAAGTCGTCGCCGCCGAGATGGCCGTCGCCGTTGGTCGAGCGGACCTCGACGGTATTCCCACCGACCTCGAGGATCGAGATGTCGAAGGTGCCGCCCCCCAGGTCGTAGACGGCGATCTTCTCGTCCTCCTTGCGGTCGAGCGAGTAGGCGAGCGAGGCTGCAGTCGGCTCGTTGACGAGGCGCAGCACCTCGAGGCCCGCGATCTTGCCCGCGTCCTTGGTGGCCTGGCGCTGGGAGTCGTTGAAGTAGGCCGGAACCGTGATCACCGCCTGGGTGACCGTCTCGCCCAGGTAGGCCTCGGCGGCCGACTTGAGCTTCTGCAGGATCATCGCCGAGATCTCGGGCGGGGAGTAGTCCTTGCCCTGGACCCGCGCGACCACCATGTCGTTCTTGCCTCGCGCGACGGTGTAGGGGACGAGCTTTCGCTCCTCGTCGACCTCGCCGTAGCGGCGCCCCATGAAGCGCTTGATCGAGGAGAGCGTGTTCTCCGGGTTGGTGACCGCCTGACGTCGAGCGATCTGCCCCACCAGCCGCTCGCCATCCTTGGTGAACGCGACCACGGAGGGAGTCGTGCGCGAGCCTTCCTCGTTGGGGATGACTCGAGCCTCGCCCCCTTCCATCACCGCGACGACCGAGTTGGTCGTCCCCAGGTCGATCCCGATCACCTTGCCCATGCTCGCTCCTCGTTCTCCGAGATTCCTACACGAAAACGAGCGGTTCCACCGCTCGCCGTCACGCACGCCAAGCTAGATCCGGCGGGGACCGTGTCAAGCTCGGTCGATCGAGGAGTTGCGGCGCACCTGGAAGGGAACTTCGACGCGGTCGGGGTAGAGGCCCTCTCCCCACCAGGTGCGTCCGAGGATCTCGACGCGCAGCAGGTGGGGACCCGGTCGCCGGCTCCAGAGCGTTCCCGAGGCGCCATTGGAGCTGGTCCTGAGGCGCTCGGTGACATCTTCGCCGTTCAGCAGGCAGCGCAGGCTCACGCCCAGGATCGCGTCGGGATGCGGAAAGACGACGAGCACGGGGATTCCGCCCTGTGCGACGACGCCGCCCGAGCGAGGCGCGACCACCCGGAGCAGGGGTCCCCCGAATAGCAGGGTCCGCACGGCCGTTTCACGAAGGGGCGCGATCGTGGCGAAGGACGCCAGGCCGAGGATCAGTGCGCCGAGCGAGAGAGAGAGCGAGGATCGCAGGTGGAGCATCCGGCTCCTCAACCGCGCCGGAGACAGCGCCGATGGTGGGAATGGCCGCGACGCACGTTGCCCACGCCTGCGTCTCGGCATAGACTGAAGCGGAATCATTGAGGATTTTTCGTGGCTGCGCCAGCGCTCCCGAGCCGCAGGGCAAGGTCTGGGCGCCGCGGGGAGTCCTCTCGACCTGCCTGGAACCAATCCTGACGCCTGAGAAGCCTAGGGAAGCCTGGGGAAGCCTGAAGGGGGGCTCCGAGAGCGTGCTGCGAACCGGCCTGCTGGCACTGCAGATCTCGCTGGCCCTGGCCTGCGGGGCGCTCGTCTGGCGAATGGCCGCTCCGCTGTGGCGGGCGGGGCCGCCCCGCGCGATCGAATTGAAGGTCCCCGAGCCGCCCCCTCGCGCCACGCCCGCCCTCGCCCGCTACGAGGCGATCGTGGCTCGCAACCTCTTCTCTTCGAGCGCCATCGGCGCCGCTGCCAGCGTTCCTCGCCCCGTCGAGAAGGTCGCCGCCAGCCGGCTCCAGGTCCGCCTGCTGGGAACCGCCGCGACCCAGCCCCCGGAGCTGGGGGTGGCGGCGCTCGAGGACTCCTCGACGCGCGAGCGAGTCTCGCTGCGCGTCGGGGACCGCGTGGCGGGCGCCATCATCCGACGCATCGAGCGTGGACGCGTGGTGGTCGAGAACGCCGGTCACCTCGAAGAGATCGTCTTCGACACCGACGACGCGACCCACTCCGCGCCGCGCGGCGCACGCGCGTCTGGCCGAGGCGCGGCTCGCAGCGGGTCCGCGGCTCGCTCGCGAGCGACACCCCGCAGCCGCGCGGCCAGAATCTCGGAGCGCGTGAAGCAGCTGACCGAGAGGTTCCGGCGCTCCGCGGCCGCACGCGGCGCCCCGGGAACGGCTCGGGGCTCGGCCGCCGTGGCACTCCCCGCCGCTCCCGCCGGCTCGGCCCTTGGGGCGCCCGAGGGCAGCGCGGGATCGGCCTCGAAGGGAAAGGCCCCCTCCACCCCGAAGCTGCCCTTCTTCCAGCAGGCGCAGACCACCCCCGAGTGGTCTCCGCAGGGGGGGATGCTGGGGCTGCGGGTGCGAGACGTACGCAGCGGCACCCGCGTGGCGAGGGCGGGTGTCGCCCGCGGCGACCTGATCACCGAGGTGAACGGCACTCCCCTGGAGCAGGTCGCGCAGAGCTACGGGGCCATCCGCAGCGCGATCGAGTCCGGGAAGGCTACGCTCAGGGTCCAGCGCGAGGGCAAGACCTTGGACATCGTGGTCGGGCAGGAGTAGCCGGTGCATCGCAGGGCCAGGCGAGTCGCGATCGCGGCGCTGCTCCTCAGCTGGGGCGGGGTGCTGGGTGTGCGTGCCCAGGAGACCCAGACCTCGCCGTCCACCGCCCCTGCCGCCCCGCCCGAACCCGCAGCCCGGGGCGGCGAGACCGTCACCCTCGACTTCAAGGATGCGGAGCTCGCAGACGTGATCACGACGATCGCGCGGCTGACCCACCGGAACTTCCTCTTCGACGACCGGGTCCGCGGGACCGTGACCGTGATCTCGCCGGAGCCGGTCACGCTCGACGAGGCCTATCGCGTCTTCGAGTCGATCCTGCAGGTCAAGGGCTTCACCACCGTCGCCGGCCCCGGTGGAATCCTGAAGATCATTCCGCTTCGCGATGCCAAGGAGTCGGCGATCGAGACCGTTCCCCCCTCGGGAAAGGTCGCGAACCGCGATCTCTACATCACGCGGCTGATTCCCCTGCACTACGTCAAGGCGGAGGCGATCACCAATACCCTGCGTCCCCTGGTCTCGAAGGACGCGAACATGGTGGCCTACGCGCCGACCAACACCATCATCCTCACCGATGCCTCCACCAACGTCCGCCGGCTGCTCACGATCATCTCGCAGATCGACGTCGCCTCGTACCAGGAGCGGATCAAGGTGATCCCGATCCAGTTCGCGGACGCGAGTGCGCTGGCCGCCCACCTCGACCAGATCTTCAGCGGCGGTGCGGCCCCGGCCCGGCGAACCCCCCGCGTCCGAGGCCGTGCGCCGGCCGCCGCCCGGGCCGCTACGGCGATCAGCGTCTTCGGCGAGGCCGGCCGGCCGCGCTTCATCACCGACGAGCGCACGAACTCGATCATCGTGATCGCCTCGCAGGCCACCATCCGCCGGGTCGGTGAGCTGATCGAGCTGCTCGACTTCCAGCGCAAGGGCAGCGGGCGGATCCACGTGGTGCGGCTGCAGAACGCCGACGCCGAGGAGATGGCCCAGACGCTCGCCAGCCTGACCGGCGGGGGCGCCGGTGGGGGAGCTGCCGGCGCGGCGGGCGGACAGGCCGGGGCCCCGGCGCTGCAGACCGGGCTCGTCGCCCAGCTTCAGGGCGGCATCCGCCTCACTGCCGACGCGCCCACCAACTCGCTGATCGTGCAGGCCACCGCCGAGGGCTTCCGGGCGCTCCGGGACGTGATCGAGGCGCTGGACACCAAGCGCCCCCAGGTAATGGTCGAGGCGCTGATCATGGAGGTGAACCTCGACAACAAGGCGGACCTGGGCGCGGGAGTTCTCTTTCAGGGCTTGATCAATGGCCGCGAGGACTCGCGCGTGGTGTTCGGCAGCGACACCGGGAGCACCGCGATCGGCGGAGGGGGACCCGCCAGCAACCCCAGCGCGGAAGGACTCTTCACGGGCTCTCCCGGCCAGTTCACGAGCGCCGTGCTGGGTCGGTCCGTGACCTTCCTGGACCCGACGGGTACGGCGGTGACCCTGCCGATCATCCAGGCCGCGATCACCGCGAGCGCGTCCAACGACAACACCAACATCATCTCCGCGCCGACCATCCTGACGGCCGACAACGAGGAAGCCCAGATCGTGATCGGCCAGAACATCCCGATCATCACGAGCCAGGTGCAATCCGCCGCGGGCACCACCGGCGCCGTCGGGTCGCTCGCGACCTCGCAGAACGTCGAGCGCCAGGACGTAGGCGTGACGCTCCGGGTGACGCCCCAGATCAGCGAGGGCGATACCGTCCGGCTGAACATCTTCCAGGAGATCAGCGGCGTGATCGGAACGCCCTCTTCCATCGGGCCTACGCTGACGACACGAACCGTCGAGGACACCGTCTACGTCGAGGACGGCGAGGCGGTGATCATCGGCGGCATTCTCAAGGAGGACGAGAACGAGACCATCAGCAAGGTTCCCTTCCTCGGAGACATCCCCATCCTCGGCTGGCTCTTCAAGAAGACCTCGACGAGCACCGTCAAGACCAACCTGATCGTCATCATCACGCCCCACATCGTCCGGGCCCCGGGAGACCTCGAGCAGCTGACCGTCGAGAACCGCGAGAAGTTCCGGGGCGCCTCGGAGGAGACGCTGGGGCGCACGGAGGAGCAGGAGGAGGCGCGGCGCAAGGCGCTCGCCGCGGGCATCGCCCTGCCCCTCGATCCCAACCCGGTGCGACGCGAGCTCGAGTCGCACACCGAGCGCTACCCGACCGAGGCGCTCCCGGACCTGCGCGAGCAGAAGCAGACGCGCGACGAGGAGCGCCGCAGCGAGCTGGAGCGGCTCGAGCGCCTCGAGGAGACCCGGAGCTACCGGGTCCACGTGACGACGCTGCAGGATCCCGAGGCGGCCCGAGAGCTGCTCGGCAAGCTGATCGAGCGTGGCTACGACGGGACGATCCTGGCGACGCGCGCGGACTCGGGCGTGCTGCACGCGATCGAGCTCGGGCCCTACGCCTCGGAGGAGCGCGCGCAGCAGGTGGCGCGCGAGCTGCACGCGCAGCAGGGCTTCGACGCGCGCGTGATCGTGGAGCCCTGACGCCGTGACCGGCGCAGAGCAGCTGGCCCACCGGCTGGTCGCGGCCACCTCGCTCTCGAGCGAGACGCTCGAGCAGGCGCTCCGGCGCCAGGAGGAGACCGGCCAGCGGCTGACCGACGTGCTGCTCGAGATGGACGCGCTGCCCGAGGACGAGCTGCTGCGCGTGCTCGCCGAGAGCTACGGCCTGCCGCTCCGGGAGCGGCTGGACTCCGACGGGGTCGACGCCGAGGTCGCGACCCGTGCGCCGATCGCCTTCGTGAAGGCCCACCACCTGCTGCCGCTGCGCCAGGCTCGGGGTCGCGTCGAGGTGGCGATCGCCGATCCGCTCCTGACCGACCCGATCGACGACCTGCGGCTGCTCTTTCCGGGGGCGAGCTTCGATCCGGTCGTCGTCTCGCGCCGCCGGATCCTGGAGCTCATCAACCAGGTCTACGACCGCAGCTCCGCCGAGGACGTCGCCGGAGCTCTCGACTCCGACGACCTGCAGGGGGTGGCGAGCGAGCTCAGCGCCGAGCCCCAGGACCTGCTCGACTCGAACGACGACGACGCCCCGATCGTGCGGCTCGTGAACTCGCTGCTCCAGCAGGCCGTCAAGGAGCGGGCCAGCGACATCCACATCGAGCCGCGCGAGCGCGACCTGCACGTGCGCTTCCGCGTCGACGACATGATGTTCGAGCCGATCCAGCCGCTTCCCAAGCGGCTGCAGCAGGCGGTCACCTCGCGCATCAAGATCATGGGCAAGCTCGACATCGCCGAGAAGCGGCTGCCCCAGGACGGCAAGATCGTCCTGCGCATCGCCGGCCGCGAGTACGACGTGCGGCTCTCGACGCTGCCCGTCCAGTACGGCGAACGCTGCGTGCTGCGGCTGCTGCCCCGATCGCAGGAGCTGCTCTCGATCGAGCGCATCGGTCTCGACCCCGACCAGCAGAGCCTGCTGCGCCGGCTGACCCGCCGCAGCAACGGCATCCTGCTGGTCACGGGACCCACGGGCTCGGGCAAGACCACGACGCTCTACGCGGCGCTGTCCGAGATCAACGCGCCCGAGCAGAGCATCATCACCATCGAGGATCCCGTCGAGATCCAGATGGAGGGGATCGGCCAGATCGAGGTCAAGCCGCACATCGGTCTCACCTTCGCGTCGGCCCTGCGCTCGGTGCTGCGACAGAATCCGAACGTGATCCTGGTCGGTGAGATCCGCGATCTCGAGACGGCCGAGGTCTCGATCCAGGCCAGCCTGACCGGCCACCTGGTGCTCTCGACGATCCACACCAACGATGCGGCGGGGGCCGTGACGCGCCTGATCGACATGGGCGTGGAGCCCTTCCTGATCAGCTCCTCGCTGGCGGCCAGCCTGGCCCAGCGCCTGATTCGCCTGCTCTGCACGCAGTGTCGTGAGCCCTACACTCCCGACGCGGCCGAGCTGCGAGAGATCGGGCTGTCGCTGGTCGACCTGGCGGGACGTCCGCTCTACCGGCCGGCGGGCTGCCCGACCTGCCACGGCAGCGGCTATCACGGACGGACCGGAATCTACGAGGTGCTGGTCGTGGACGAGGCGATCCGCAAGCTCGTCACGCGCGGGATCGACTCCAAGACCATCGCCAGCGAGGCGATTCGGCGGGGCATGCGTACGCTGCGCGGAGACGGCGCCCGCAAGGTGCTCGCCGGACTGAGCTCGGTGGCCGAGGTCCTGCGCCAGACCGAAGAGGAGGTCGAGCCGCTCGAGGCCTGAAGCGATGCCGGTCTTCGAGTACAGGGGAGTCACGGCCGGGAATCGATCCGCGCGGGGCTGGGTCGACGCCGAGAGCCCACGCCTGGCGCGTCAGAAGCTGCGCGCCGAGGGCATCTACCCCACCGACCTGCGCGAGGGACGGGTCCGCTCCCGGCTCTCGGACGCCCTGGACCGGCTCAAGCTCCCGCAGCTGCGACGAGTCCCCGACCTGGAGCTGGCCCTCTTCAGCCGCCAGCTCGCGACGCTGGTGGCTGCGGGCCTGCCGCTGGTCGAGGCGCTCGGAGCGCTGACGGATCAGCTCGAGAACGAGCGGCTCAAGGCGGTGGTGGGCCAGGTCCGGGAGACCGTGAACGAGGGGAGCTCCCTGACCGATGCGATGGGGGCCCATGCCCTGGTCTTCGGCGACCTCTACTGCGCGATGGTGCGGGCTGGAGAGTCGTCGGGCAGCCTCGAGGTCGTGCTTCGGCGCCTGGGCGACTACATCGAGCGGCAGATGGAGCTCCGCAACGAGGTCATCCAGGCCATGATCTACCCCGCGATCATGGTCCTGGCCTCGCTGGCGGTCGCGGGCGTGCTGCTGGTCAAGGTGATCCCGACCATCACGGCGTTGCTGCGCGGTCTCGACCAGGAGCTGCCGCTCGCCACGGTGATCGTGATCGCCGCCTCCGACTTCCTGATCCGCTGGTGGGCCACGCTCGGAATCGGGGGCGCGCTCGCGTTCCTGGCCTTCCAGCGCGCGATCCGAACCGAGCGGGGCCGGATGGCGTGGGACCGCCTCCGGATGCGGCTGCCGGTGGTCGGCCGCTCGGTGCGCTACGTGGCCATCTCGCGCTTCGCCCGCACCCTGGCAACGTTGCTGGCCGGCGGACTCCCGATCGTCCGGGGCCTGGACATCGCGGGCCAGGTGTCGGGCAACGCGGTGATCCGCGCGGCGGTCGATCGAAGCCGCGAGTCGATCCTGGGCGGCTCGTCGATCGCGGGACCGCTGCGCCAGAGCGGCGAGTTCCCGCCCATGGTCACCCACATGATCTCGGTGGGCGAAGCCTCCGGCGAGCTCGACACGATGCTGGCGCGACTCGCCGATACATACGACGATCTGGTCAAGAACAGCCTGAAGCGAATGACCGCCCTGATGGGACCCATCCTGCTCTTGATGGTCGCGGGCCTCGTCGTGACCATCATCGTCTCGACCCTGCTTCCGCTGCTCAACCTGACGGCGGCGCTGTGACCCCCGAGCCACGAGAGGAAGACCCCGCCATGCCGCGCCCACCCAAGGGCTTTACGCTGATCGAGATCCTGGTCGTCGTCCTCATCATCGGTCTCCTGACGACCATCCTGGCGACCAACCTGCTCGGCCGGGCCGACGAGGCCAAGATCCAGCTGGCGACGACCCAGCTGCGCAACCTGGAACGCTCCCTCGAGCTCTACAAGATCGACAACGGTCGCTACCCCACCCAGGACCAGGGCCTCGACGCCCTCGTCCACGAGCCCTCCACGGAGCCCCTTCCCAGGCACTATCCGCGCGGCGGCTACCTGCGCTCCGATGCGCTGACCGACCCCTGGGGCGTGCCCTTTCGCTATCGCCAGCCCGGCGAGCGCAACCCCTATAGCTTCGATCTCTACTCGCTCGGACCCGATGGCGTCGAGGGAGGCGACGGCGACATCGTCAACTGGGAATCGAGTCCCAGCTGATCGGCGTGGCGCCCTCCACTCGCGCCCCACACCCTTGCCGCGCGGCACCCCCCTGCGAGCCGGGATTCACGCTGCTCGAGATCCTGGTGGTCGTGGGGCTGATGGCCCTGCTGGCCGGCCTCTTCCTTCCCGCGACCGGCCTGCGCTCGGGGCGCCAGCTGCAGAGCAGCGCGCGCGTCGTCCGCGCGACGCTCCAGGCGATCCAGCTGCGGGCCATCACCTCGGGACGCGTGCACCGCCTCGTGATCGACCTGGACCGCCAGCGCTACCGGGTCGAGGTCCTGCAGGCCGAGCCCGTCGCGGCCTCCGTTCCCCTGCCCACCCAGGCCGGGCTGCTCGACCTGGCACCCCGTCACGCGGCCGAGGACTTCCGGCCCCTCTCGGAGCGCAGCGGGGACTGGCAGGTCCTGGACGACCCCGCGACGTGGTTCCGTGAGGTCCGGATCGGGGATCGCACCCTCGACCAGGGACAGGTCGCGATCGCCTTCTCGCCCGACGGAGGCGCGGACCCGGCGAGCGTGTGGCTCGAGAACGACGAGGGCGACCCGCTCGCCCTCGACCTGCAGCCCTTCACCGGCGAGGTCACCCTGCGGGAGGCCGACCGTGGCTGATCCCCGCCGTCGCGCGGCCGGATTCACGCTGCTCGAGGTGATCGTCGCGGTCTTCGTGCTGGCCACCGTCCTCGGCGCGCTGATCACGATCATGTCCCAGAACCTGCATCGCCTTGGAGAGGCGCGCGATGCGCTCCACGCCTCGCAGCTCGAGCGCGCGCGCGCGTTCGCACTGCTGCGCGGCTCCGCGGACGAGGCGTTTCCGCTGCCGGGGGTCCAGCACGGACGCTTCGAGGCTCCCGACGACGAGTGGCGCTGGGAGCGAAAGGTGGAGGCCACGTCCCTGCCCCTTCCCGCGGACTGGACCGGGCCGCCCCCCTCGAGCCTCTTCCGGGCGCCCTCCGCCGCCACGGGTCGGGCGCCCCTGCTTCGGGTCAGCATTCGCGCGTACCGCGAGGACGCGGGCGACGATCTCGACCCGGTCCCACCCTTCGTGCTGCTGCTGGTCAACCCCGCTCCGGCTCCCCTGTCGGGCGGTCCGGCGGGCGGTGGCCCGTGAGCGGGCGGCCGCCGGCGCGCGAGGCTCCGGGCTTCACGCTGGTCGAGATGTTGATCGCGATCGCGATCACCGCGCTGCTCGTGAGCGTGGCCGTCGAGTCCCACCTGGGGATTCTCCACGCCCAGGCGCGCGCCTCGGGAGGCCTGCATCGGGACCGCGTGGCCGAGGTCCTCCTCGATCGCCTGGAGGGCGAGCTGTCCGGAGCCCTCATGCTCCGGCGGCCGGACGACGTCGACCGGCTGTCCCATCCCTTCGTGTTCCTGGGGCAGAGCGACCGCCGGGCCGGTGCCGACGCGGACGCCCTGCTCTTCGTGACCCGGAGCCCCGCACGCGTGGGCCCCGGAGCGCCCCAGGCGGCGCTGTCGCTCGTCTCGTACCGGGCCGCGCCCCGGGACGACGGGCCCCTCCCCGGGATGGTCCTGCGACGCGACGAGGTCCCCCTTCCGGACCGGCTCGACCGCCGGCTGAGGCGGCCCGATAGCGTGACGGTCGTGCGGGGCCTGGCCCGCTTCGACCTGCACTACGTCGGCGGCGGCGCCCCGGGACGTCTCGACCGCTGGGATTCCGGGGACGTGGCGCATCTGGACTCGCTGCCGGAGAGCGTCTCGGTCGACGTCCAGCTCTGGGACGCGGACCCCGACGGCGAGCCGGTTCTCGGTGCCACGCACACGCGCGAGATCGCGCTGCCCGTTCGCGAGATCGACCTCGTCGCTCTGCGCGAGAGCGCCGCTCCCGTCGCCCAGAACTGCGTGACCGCGGCCGAGTGTGTGCGTCGCTACCAGGATCTCCTGGCCGGCGACGACGCCGTGCGGGCCAAGGTCCAGCTGGCGCTGGGGGACCAGGGAGAGGCCTGCTTCGACGTCGCGTCTCCGCTGGCAGATCTGCTGCGCGGCGTCGGCGGCGATCCCGGCCAGGAGTGCCAGTGAGCGCGAACCGACGCGCGGCGCGCGAGGAGGGAGTGGTGCTGCTGCTCGTCCTGGTGATCCTGGTCTCGACGATCGCCACGGTCTATGCGTTCGCCCGCACGACGGTCCTGGACGTCGTGAGCATGCGCCGTGCCAGCGACCATGCGCGCGCCCGACTGCTCGCGGAGTCGGGCGTGCGCGTGGCCCTGCGCGCCCTCGCCGACGACCTGGCCTCGAGCGACCCGCTCTCGTCCGCACTCGAGACTCCCCGCGATGCCTGGGCGCTGCTCGGCCAGCGTCCCATCCCGATCCAGGGCGCTGGCCAGCTCGAGGTACGGGTGATCGACGGAGGCAGTCGGGTCGACCTGAACGGGCTGATCGACGCCACCGGGGCCGCCTACGACCAGAGCGAGCCCTTCCTGGGCGCCGCCCTGGCCCGCATCATCGACGGGCTGCCCGGCCGCGCCGAGGACAAGCCCTACGATCCCGCGAAGCTGGCGGCGGCGATCCTGGACTGGATCGACGCGGACGACACCACCGCCGACGGGGCGGACGAGGCCCGCACCTACGGTCGGCTTCAGGCGAAGGTCCAGCCGCTCGACCGGCCGCTGCTCGATCTGGGGGAGCTGGCCAAGGTCCCCGGCGTGGATGCGCGGCTGCTTGGTGAGCTGCGAGCCTACTTCACGGTCCAGCCCCTCGTCCCGACGCCCGATAGGAGCGGGGTCAACCCGAACACGGCTCCCCCGCAGGTGCTGGGTCTGATCTACCTTGGGACCGCGGGCGCGATGCGCCTGGTGAGCCGCGACGACGTCTTCGAGATCATGAAGCTGCGCGAGGAGGGAAAGGTGTTCTGCCCCCCGGGGGATTCCGACCGCTGCGTGAGCTTCGACGCCGAGATCGGGCGGGTGGGCGAGAGCATCTTTCCGCCGCTGCAGCTCGCGTCGAGCGTCTTCGCCATCACCAGCCGTGGACGCGTGGACGAGGCCCAGGCGCAGCTCTCGATCGTCGTGGATCGAACCCACCCGGCAGCGCCCCAGGTCCTGGAGGTCCAGGGCCGATGAGGTTCGGACGCACCGTCCTGGGGCTCGACGTCGGGAGCCACTCCATCAAGGCGGTGGAGCTGCGGGCGGGCTTTCGGGAGTTCGAGCTCGTGCGCCTGGTCGAGGCTCCCATGCCGCCCGGCGAGATCCCCGAGGAGCGAGAGGCGGCCCTCTTCGACTTCGTCCGCGCGCACCAGCTACCGCTCGAGAACGTCATCGCCGCCATTCCCTCGGACGCCGTCACCCAGCGTCACCTGCGCTTTCCCTTCAGCAGCCCGCGGCGCGTGGCCCGGGCGCTGCCCTTCGAGATCGAGGAGGAGCTTCCCATCCCGCTCGACGAGCTGGTGCTGGTGAGCGAGCAGCTTCCGGGAACTCCCGACCAGACCGACGTGCTCGCGATCGCCTGCCCTCGCGACACGGTGCGCGACCGGCTCCAAGCTCTCCGGCTCGCGGGGGTCGAGCCGCGCATCCTCGAGGCGGAGGGCGCCGTGCTCGCCAACCTGGCGGGACCCGCCGGGCTGGCGGGTGCCGGCCAGCTGATGCTCGACATCGGCCACCGCAAGACCACCCTGTGCCTGCTCGTCGATGGCCATCCCGTCCTGCTCCGCGCACTGCCCGTGGGAGGAGCCGAGCTGTGTCGAGCCCTCGGACCCGACTCCCTCCTCCACGAGCCCGCAGCGGGCACCGCGCCCGGAGAGCTCGCGACCCCGGACTCGGGGGCAGCGAATCCGGCGCTCTTCGACGAGGGCAGCACCCATCCCCGGACCCCGGCCGTCGCGTTGATCCTGGATCGCCTGGCGCGCGAGGTGCTGCGCTCGATCCAGTCGGCCGCGGCCGATCCGCTGCATCCCCTGGCGCCGGGGCAGGTGGTCCTGACCGGAGGAGCCGCCCGCGCCGATCGTCTGGACGCGTACCTCGAGGAGCGCCTCGGGCTGCCCTGCTCGCGGCTGCGCATCGATCCCGACGCGGAAGAACTCGCGCCGCTCGCCGCGGCCGGAGCCGAGACCTTCGCGCACGCCGCGGCGCTCGCCCTGCGCGGTGCCCCGACCGCACGCGTCACCCGCATCAACTTCCGACAGTCCGACCTGGCCTACCGGCCCGACTGGTCCCACCTGCGGGGCGCCCTGCGGCGGACGGCTGCACTGGCCGTCCTGGCCTACGGGCTCTGGATCGGGAGCCTCGGGAGCGAGCTGCTGGCGACCCGGCACCACGCCGACGCACTGAGGGCCCAGATGGAGTCGCTGCTCGTGCAGGCGTTTCCCGACGCCCCGACCGACTCCCCCTTCGAAGAGCTGGAGCGCCGCGCGAAGGAGACTCGCGCGCTCGCCGAGCACCTGGGCGTCAACCGGGGCGGGCTCTCGTCCCTCGAGGTCTTGCGCGCGATCTCGCAGCAGGTGCCCCGCGATCTCTCGGTCGTCCTGCGGGAGCTCCGCATCGAGCCCCGGGCGATTCGCGCGCGGGGCGTCGTGCGGGACTTCGAGTCGGCGGGACGCCTACGAATCCAGCTGCTCCAGCTC
>JBHHYV010000015.1:0-43356 GCA_046757685.1 Myxococcota bacterium | reverse complement strand
CGGTTCCAGGGAGCAACGCCAGCATCCTCGCGACCGTGGTCCCCGAGCCGTCGACGCTGCTGCTCGTCGCACTCGGCCTGGCCGGGGTGGCGTGCGTGGGTCGCGGTCGGAGAGCTCCCCTACGCTGAGGAAGGGAGGCCCCCACAGCTCCCGGCGCGGTGACCCGACGCGATCCCTATAGTGGGGTCGGAGGTGCGCTCGGGCGCCGCGCGGGAGAGCCATGGACTTCCAGACCCTTCGCCTCGAGATCGACCAGGGGGTCGGCTCGATCGTTCTCGATCGCGCCGAGGCCTACAACACCATCACGCCCGCGCTGCGCGACGAGCTGCGCGAGGCGATCGACCAGTTCGACGCGGATCCGCGGGTCCGGGTGATTCTGCTGCGCGCCGAGGGCAGGGCGTTTTGTGCGGGCTACGGGCTGGACTGGGCGACCGAGGCGCAGTCCTCGGAGGCGGCCTCACCCGGAAGGCGTGTCTGGGACTCGGTCTCGGACATGCGCATGATCGGGTCCTTCGTCGACGTGTACATGAAGCTCTGGTACGCGCGAAAGCCGACGCTGGCCGCGGTCCAGGGGTGGTGCATCGGGGGCGGCACCGACATGGTGCTCTGCTGTGACCTGATCCTGGCTGCACGGGGCGCGACCTTTGGCTACCCGCCGTCGCGCGTGTGGGGCACGCCGACCACCGCGATGTGGGTCTACCGCATGGGGCTCGAGCAGGCCAAGCGCTACCTGCTGACGGGAGACGAGATTCCCGCGCCCGAGGCCGCGCGGATCGGGATGATCCTCGAGGCGGTTCCCGATGCCGAGCTCCAGGGTCGGGCGCTGGCGCTGGCCCGGCGCATGGCGCGGGTTCCGACGAGTCAGCTGGTGATGCTGAAGCTGCTGGCGAACCAGACCGCGGAGAACATGGGGCTGGCCTCGTCGCGCACGCTGGGCACGCTCTTCGACGGCATCGCCCGCCATACCCAGGAGGGCCTGGACTTCGTCGCTCGCGCTCGAGAGGTGGGCTTCCGCCAGGCGGTGCGCGAGCGCGACGATCCCTTTGGCGACTACGGGAGCCGACCCAAGCGAGACCCCGACGGCGAGGAGCCTGCCGAGTAGCCCCTCGCGACCCTGCAGCGGGAGGTGCGCGTCTGCGAGGCCTGCGGGAGTGGACTCAGGCACCGGGTGTCCCGCTGGGGTCCTCGGCCAGCTGGACTGCGACTCCGGTCGCCTCGATCTCGCGCGCGAGCTGGCACAGCCACGCCTGCGGCAACGCGGAGATGGAGTCGGACTCGGGCTGATGGATGCGTCGAGCGGGTCCGTAGAGCAGGACCCCCTTCAGGGGGACCCGGTCGCGCGCCAGGGCGCGCAGGGCATCGAGGTACGCCGTGCGCTCCGCCGCAGACGGCGGAGCCCCCTTCCAGGCGAACAGGCAGGTCTGGATCCAGGTGGGACAGAGGCGCGCCGTGAGGCGCAGCCGTGCGAGGTGGCGCTGCGGGTCGAGCCGCACGGACTGGATGCGGCTCGCGCCCTCGAGCGTCGCGCTGTCGAGCTTGAACCAGGTCTCGCCTCCGAGAGCGGCCAGCTTCTCGAGTCCCCGCCGAACGGGCTCGCGCATCACCCTCGAGCCGTTCGTGATCAGGATCAGGCGGATCGCGCCGATCTCGCCCCGCTCGCGCAGCACCCGGCCGACGCGATCGACCGCCTCCTCGAACTGCGGCGAGGTCGTGGGCTCGCCGTTGCCCGAGAACGCCACGTCGTCGAGCCGGCGGGCGCCCTCCGGGACGCGACGGTGCAGGAAGTCGCCCCCGCGGATCTCGCCCAGGAGCCGACGCAGCTCCTCCTCCAGGAGCGCCAGGTCGATCTCGGGGCCCTGCCCGCGCGTCAGCCCCGGGACCTGGCAGTAGATGCAGCGCCAGTTGCAGGCCTGGTTCGGGTTCAGGTTGATGCCGACCGATACGCCCCGCGCCCGTCGGGAGACGACCGCGTAGACGTAGCGCATGCCGGTCGCATTGCGGTCGTGGTCGGCGACTGTCAGCATCTCGGATCGTGGGCGGCTCGGTCCTGCTCCCACCGTCGTTCCCGGTCTCCTTCCGGGGGGCGCCCGGGGCGGATCGCGAGTATAGGCGCTCCCTTCGAGACGCCAGAGGGATGAGCGGGACGTGACGGACTGGGACTTCGCAGTGATCGGCGGCGGCATCGCGGGGGCCTCCGTGGCCTACGAGCTGCAGGCGCGCGCCCACGTGGTGTTGCTCGAGGGCGAGGCCGTGCCCGGCTACCACACGACGGGTCGCTCGGCGGCGTTCCTGGTCGAGAGCTACGGCACGCCGGTCGTCGGGCGACTGACGCGAGCCGGACGGTCCTTCTTCGAGCATCCGCCGCCCGGCTTTTCCCCCGTCCCGCTGGTTCACCCGAGGCCCGTCCTCTGGATCGCGCGCGAGGACCAGCGCGAGAGCCTGCGGGCGGCCCTGGCGCGGGGCCGGTCCGCGGGAGCCGACCTGCGGTCGGTCGAGGGCGCCGAGGCGGAGAAGCGCTGTCCCGTCCTTCGAAGCGGCTCGGTGGCCGAGGCGGTGAGCGAGCCCGCGGCCATGAGCATCGACGTCGCCGCGCTGCTCGACGGCTTTCTGCGAGGCTTCCGCGGCCGCGGAGGTACGGTCCTCACGCGCGCGCGAGTCACGCGCATCGAGCGGGGCGAGGGAGGCTTCGAGCTCGAGGCGGGAGGTCGGGTCCACCGGGTCCGAGGAGTCGTCGACGCGGCCGGAGCCTGGTGCGACACGGTCGCAAGCCTCGCCGGCGTCTCCGCGCTCGGACTCCGCCCGCTGCGCCGCACGGTGATCACCTTCGATCCGCCGCCGGACTCGGATCTCTCCGACTGGCCGTGCGTGATCGATGCGGACGAGCGCTTCTACCTCAAGCCCGAGGGCGCCTGCCTGCTGGCCTCGCCCTGCGACGAGACTCCGTCGGAGCCCTGCGATGTCGTTCCCGAGGAGTACGACGTGGCGCTCGCCGTCGATCGCATCGAGAGCGCGACCACGCTTCGGATCGAGCACCTGCGACGGCGCTGGGCAGGCCTGCGGACCTTTGCGCCGGATCGGTCGCCGGTCATCGGCGAGGACCCGGACTGCCCCGGCTTCTTCTGGCTCGCGGGCCAGGGCGGCTTTGGCATCATGACCTCTCCCGCCGCCGCCCGGATCGCCGCCTCCCTGATCCTGGATCGCTCGCTGCCGCCGGACGTCGAGGCGCTCGGGCTCACGCCCGCTGCGCTCTCTCCGGCGCGGCTCCGTGCGGCTCGGGGAAGCTCCGCACCCGCGGCCTCCCCAGCGTCACGATCTTCCGGAAGCTCAGGTTGATGCGCGGTCCGACCGCGCGGCGCGTCTTGGGAACAGAGTGCTTCCACTCCCGCTGGAGGCTCCCGCGCATCAGCAGCAGCGTTCCGTGTCCCGGAGTCAGCTCGAGCGTCTCGGGAGGCATGCCCGCATCGCGTGCCCTGCGCCGCAGCAGGAAGCGCCGCTCCGCGCCGAGCGTGAGCGACCCAATGAGCGGGTCGTGCCCCAGGTCCGCCTCGTCGTCGCTGTGCCAGCCCATGCTGTTCGAGCCATCGCGATAGAGGTTCAGCAGCACGCCGTTGAACACGCCCCCCGACGCCTCCTGGACGCGCTCGCGCAGCTCGAGCAGCGGATCGAGCCAGGGGAGCGGCTCGAGCGAGAGTCCGGAGTAGCGGTAGCAGGCTCCCGGATCGCCGTACCACGCGGTCCATCGCGGCGAGCGCAGCCTGCGGCCGAAGATCTGGATCTCCTTGCGATCCCAGTCGACCGTCTCGAGAAGGACGGCGAGCAGCCGGTCCGCTTCGGGACGCAGGAGCAGCGGCGCAATGACCTCGAGCGCGCCGCCGAGGAGAAGGCCCGCGGGGTCGCCGGTCGGGTCTCTCCGCGTGGACCCCCTCACAGGCGCGTGCCCGCGAGCTCGAGGATTCGCCGAAAGGCGCGCGGCTCGAGGGGCATCACGCTCAGCCGCGACTGCCGGACGAGGGCGATCTCTCGAAGGCTCGGCTCCGCCTTGACCCGGGCGAGTGGGACAGGTCGGACCAGCGGACGGGTCGCCCGGAGGTCGACCGCGACCCAGCGCCGATCGTCGGCCGTGGGATCGGGGTAGGCCTCGCGCGTCACCTGCGCCAGCCCGACCGCCTGTCGCTCGCGACCCGAGTGGTAGACGAGAACCCGATCTCCGAGGGCCATCGCCAGCAGGTGCAGGCGGGCCGCGTGGTTGCGGACGCCGTCCCAGCACGTCTCGTCGTCGCGCACGAGGTCGCTCCAGGCGTAGGAGGAGGGTTCCGTCTTCACCAGCCAGGAGCGTCTCGCCACGCGGTCAAGTCTAGCCGCTCGGAGTGCCGATCCTGCCGTCGTGATCTTTCCGATCGGACACGACCGGACAGAGGTGCGCCGTCTGCCCGGGGTCACGCTGACGATCGCGATCCTCTGTATCTCGGTATTCCTCTGGTCCCAGCTGGAGGGTGCCCGCGTCGAGCGGAGCATCGAGGCGGCGGCGGCCGAGCTGCGACGCGACTTCGAGGCGCATCCCTACCTGGATCTCGACGCGCGCGCCGAGCGACTGCTCTTCGGGCCCGATCCCGAGGTTCGCGAGGGGGTGCTCCGGGCGCTGCGGGCGGGGGCGCGGCGACCCCTCCTCCCCTACCAGGCGCGAGCGGCGCAGGCGAGGCTCACGGCGCTCGAGGAGGCGCTCTTCGAGCGGGTCGATCGCCATCCGCTGCGTCGCTTCGGCCTGCAGACCGCCCGACCCCGGCCGCAGAGCTGGATCAGCTACGCCTTCCTCCACGTCGATCCGCTGCACCTGCTGGGCAACCTGCTGCTCCTGCTGCTGGCGGGCCTGTGCGTCGAGGAGTGCTTCGGTCGCACGCTCTTCGCGGGCCTGTACCTGGGCTCGGCGGTGGCCTCCGCCGCGATCTTCCTCCAGCTCGAGCCGGGTCTCGAGACTCCCCTGGTCGGCGCCTCCGGGGCCATCGCGGGGGTCATGGGAGCCTTCGCCGTCCGCTGCGGAGCCACTCGCATCCGCTTCTTCTACTGGATCCTCGTCAGCGGGACCTTCAGCGCGCCGGCGTGGCTGATGCTGCCGCTCTGGTTCGGCAACGAGTGGGTCTCGGCGCTGTGGCTCGATCGACTCCACCCGGGAGCGGGCGGCGGCGGGGGGGTGGCGCACTGGGCGCACGTGGGAGGCTTCGTGTTCGGCGCGGCCTTCGCGCTGGTCGTGCGCCTGCTGCGGATCGAGGAGCGCTGGATCGATCCGGCGATCGAGTCGCGCCTGACCTTTACCGAGAACACCGCGCTCGAGCATGCGCTGGAGCTGGGCTCCCGGGGAGATCCCCAGGCGGCGCTGGAGGCACTGGCCAGCGAGCTGCGTCGAGCGCCCGACAACTACGAGGCCGCCGTCGCCTACTGGGACCAGGCGCGCGTGCTCGGCTGCCCGCTGCGCGGCGCCCCCGCCCTCGCGCGGCTGGTGGATCGGGACCTGCAGCGCGGCGAGCTGGCGCTCGCGCTCCGCCATGTTCGGGAGCTTGCAGAGTCCGCCCCCGAGTTCGAGCTGCGTCCCGCCCTGCTCGCCCGGCTGGCGACCGAGCTTGGGAGTGCGGGTCAAGCGGGCGAGGCCGCGTCGGTCTGGTCGCTCTGTGCCGGACGCGAGGCCGCGGGCCTGACCCCTCTCCTGGCGCTGCGGGCCGCCCGGGCCCTGGCCCGACACGATCCGGAGCGAGCCGCCCGGATCGCCCGCGCGACCCTCGACCGCGAAGGCCTCGATCCGTCGCTCGCGGGGGACCTCGAGTCGCTGGTCGGCGCCCTGGCTCCGACCTGGCGGGCCGACTCGACTGCTCGCGAAGCGACCGGCGCGCCGGAGCCGCGCACCGGGGGCGTGCTCGAGGCGTTGGATCTCGGTGCAGAGGGTCCCGTCGACTCGATCGAGCTCGATCCCAACGCCACCGAGGTCCTGCTCCACGAGAGCGAGCCCTTCGAGGGTGAGGGAGCGCTGGCGCCACTCGATCTCGAGGGCGAGCTCGAAGAGAAGGCGTAGGGCACCGGGGGCGATCCCGGCTCTTCCCCCGGACCCGCTGCGAGGTCAGGTCTGGGTCAGGCCCGCGACAGCCTCCGGCAGGTCTCGCGCGACCCGGATGATCGGGATCCCGGTCTGGGTGCCCAGGTGCATCTCGTGCATCGCGCGCGGCAGGTCCTCGAAGGCGTAGATCTCGCGGTGGAGAGTCGGCTGGAAGACCGACCCGTAGAGCTCGGTCGCGGCGGCGCAGCCCTCGAGGGTTTCGTAGTGGGTGTGGTCGATCGTCACCTGCCGCACCGACATCAAGGTCGAGTTGTAGTCGACCCGCTGCGAGAGCTGCCAGCCGGCGCTCACGTTGACCCCGTGGCGGGAGAGCGCCGCCAGCCCCGCCGCGAAGACGGGGCCCCGCAGCATGTCGCAGACGATCTGGACCCCTTCTCCGCCGGTGAGCTCACGCACCCGGCGAGAGAAGCCGCGCACGTCGTCGCGGCTCGCAAAGCGGTGGTAGAGCTTCTGGTCGATCCCTTCGATGCCGCGCTTCTCCAGTGCCGCGCGGCGCTCCGGGCTGCCGGAGCAGAAGAAGGCGCGATGCCCCTCGTGGTGGGCGAGCATCAGGAAGAGCTCGCCGACGCCGCCCCCGAAGCTCAGCACCGAGAGGCGGGCCCTTCGCTCTCTCGAGACCTTGAGCCGGTAGATCCCGAGCGCGCGACGCCACAGGTGGTAGGCGGTCGGCGCGCGCAGGGGGAGCGCGGCGATCTCCCACAGGCTGAGCCCGCACTCGAGCGGCGCCTTCAGGATCTGCCACTCCTCTACGATCGCCTGCTCGGCGTACCAGCCAATCGAGTCGGGCTGGTCGTACGCCCAGATGCGCAGCGGGTAGCCGTAGGGGTCGGGCTCGCCGTTGCAGTGGGTGATCACGATGTCGCCGCACTCGAAGCGCTCGACACGATCCCCGACTGCGATCACCTCTCCCACGGCGCTGTTCCCGGGGTAGATCACGCCGCCCCGGATCTCCGCGATCTTGTCGGTGTCGGCCAGCACCGCGTGATCGACGTTGTGCTCGCCGGAGACGGCCAGGATTCGCAGGTGCACGTCGCTGGGCCCCAGGTCGCGCAGGGGCGCGTCTTCCAGCTTCAAGATGTGGCTGAAGTCGATGCGGTCGAGATCTTCGCCGACGCGCTTCTTCTCCCGCTCGATGGCGTCGGCATGGATGGCGTAGGCGCGTGTCATCGGGTCCTCCTGGGCGCGCGGCTCCGCAGCCGCTTCAGGGAGGCGGATTCTGAGGGCTCTCGAGCCTGCGGGCAAGCGCGTAGGGCAGCCTGCGGATGTGTCAGACTGCGGCCCGGGATCGAGCACGGGGATCTGGAGATGCCGGAGCGAGAGGCATGCGGTCGGGGGTGAGAGCCCCCTGGGCGGAGGGCGATGTCGACCTGGGCCCGGTGCGCGTGCTGGTCGGCGATCGGGGCGGGCGCTACCCGGATGGCAACTCGCTCCTGATCCGAGGCCGAGAAGAGACGGTCCTGGTCGACCCCTCGCTCTCCGTGGCGGAGCGCGTGCCGGAGCTGGCCCCCCAGGTGGACCGTCTGATCCACAGTCATGTCCACGAGGATCACCTGGCGGGGAGCTTCGGGTTCCCAGACGTCCCCTGGCACGCACACTCCGCGGACGTCGTCGGGTTCCGGTCCCTCGACGACATGATGGCCATCTACGGCTATCCGGAGCCGATTGCATCGGCGTTCCGGAAGACCGTCGTGGAACGCTACCACTACGTGCCCCGGCCCGATGCGATCGCCTTCGAGGACGGCGACCGCTTCGACCTGGGAGGGGTGCGGATCTGCGTCCTGCACACGCCGGGTCACACGCGGGGCCACTCGGCGCTCTTCGTCGAGCCCGACGACCTGCTCTATCTGGGCGACATCGACCTGTCGAGCTTCGGTCCCTACTACGGAGACGCCTGGTCCGATCTCGAGGACTTCGAGCGCTCGCTCGATCGGGTGCGCCAGATCGAGGCGCGCGGGTATGCGACCTTTCACCACATTGGCGTGCTCCAGGATCGAAGCGCCTTCCTCGCGCGCCTCGATCGCTTTCGGGCGGTCATCGCGGATCGTGAGCAGCGCCTCCTCGCCTACCTCTCGGAGCCCCGCACCCTCGACGAGATCGCCGCGCACCGATTCGTCTACCGACCGGGGGACCCGGTCCCCTTTGCGTACGCCGTCGAGGCGCGCAGCATGTCGCAACACCTCGCGCGGCTGGAGCGCCAGGGTCGGGTGTGTCGCGGAGAGCGGGGCTCGTGGCGCGCGGTGAGGGGCTAGTGTTCCGGCGTCGATCCGCGGGAGGGGGCAACGGGCGCAGGCTCGCGGACACCCTCGCGGAGCGAATCGGCAGCCGCATCATGGACGGGAGCTATCGTGCCGGCGACCGGCTGCCGCCGGAGCGCGAGCTCGCCGAGCAGCTCGGGGCCAACCGTGGCTCGCTGCGCGAAGCCCTCAAGAAGCTCGAAGAGATGCGCCTGGTCGCCATCCAGCAGGGCTCGGGCACGCGCGTCCTTCCCCTCGAGCAGGCGAGCCTGGAGCTGGTCGTCGACATGCTGACGATCGGAGACAAGCCCAACGTTCCCTGGATCCGGGATCTGCTCGACCTGCGGCAGCACATCCTGCCGGGTCTCGCGAAGCTCTGCATCGAGAGGGGAGGCGCGGCAGAGCTCCGCGAGTTCGCCGCGCACCTGCAGCGCACGCTCGATCCCGCACTCGGGGATCGAGAGTTCCTTCGCGAGCTGGTGACCTGCCAGGAGCTCGCGGCCGCGATGGCCCGCAACCGCGTGCTCCTCCTGCTGCACAACTCGCTACAACGATTCCTGAACCGCACGCCGGGGGCGTATCTTCCCTCGGGCTTTTCCCCGGAGGCGGGGAGCTGGGATCGCACCCCGCTGATTCCCTGGCTGCGACGGCTCGCGGTCGCGGCCGAGGCGCGCGACGGGGATGCCGCCCGGCGCGCGACCTCCGAGATCCTGCGGATCACCGGAGAGCAGCTCCTGACCCGACTGGGGGAAGTCGCGGGCAGTTGACCCGCTGCCCGCGAGCCGATACAACCCCCGCAGCGACCGAGGGGGCGAGACTGCCGGGTGTGGGGATCCGGTCCCGGTAAGCCTCGCCGCTCGACTTCATCGCCTCGATCGAGTCGGGGGCTCCGGGTCGCTTTCCTCTTCCTTCCCAGCCCTACGCGAGGTCGTTTGCATGCGAGCGCAGTCCCATCGACCCTCCCCGCAACACCCGGGACCGATCGAGTTCTTCCGGGGGTTCCTGCGAAACCCCAAGGAGGTCGGATCGGTCATCCCGAGCTCGCGATTCCTGACCCGACGCGTGCTCGATTGCGGCGACGTCGCCCGCGCGCGCGTGGTGGTCGAGCTGGGGTCGGGAACGGGTGTGCTGACGCGGGAGATCCTGCAGCGCATGCCTGCTTCCGGAAAGCTCGTCGCCGTCGAGATCAGCCCGCGCTTCGTCGCGCACCTGCGGACCCGCTTCGACGATTCTCGACTCTCGATCTACGAGGGCAGCGCCGCCGACATGGAGAGGGCGCTCCAGAAGGTGGGCGAGTCGCAAGCGCACCTGGTCGTGTCGGGCATTCCCTTCTCGACCATGGAGCGGGGACTCGGCCGCCGGACCCTGCAGGCGGCCAAGCGCGTGCTCTGCCCGGGTGGCCGATTCGTCGCCTACCAGTTCCGGAGCCACGTGCGCCGAATGGCGGAGCCGCTCTTCGGTCCCGCGGAGACGCACCCCGAGTTCCGCAACGTGCCGCCCATGCGCGTCTACGTGTGGCGCGCAAGGATTTGAGCACGTCCGCGGCGATCGAGGTCGAGTTCCCGGTCTCCTTCGAGGGTGCGCCGGCCGACGTGCGGGGGGCGCTCTATCTGCCCGACGCGCCGGGTGTCCATCCGGGGCTGGTGGTGATCCCCGATGTGCGCGGCCTCTACGCGCACTACCACGATGTCGCGCGTCGTGTGGCGGCGCAGGGGTTCGCCACGCTCGCGCTCGACATCTACTCGCGCGAGGGGGCGCCCGAGCTGCCCGACATGGCCGCGGTGTCGGAGTGGATCCGTACGCTCCCCGATTTGCGCGTCCTCGCCGACGTCGAGGCCGCGATCGCCTTCCTCGCGGCGCGACCCGAGGTCGCCGGTCGCAAGGTCGGACTGACCGGCTTCTGCATGGGTGGCAAGTACGCGTTCCTGGCGGCGGCGCGCTGCCGCGGGCTCTCGGCCGTGGTGGGCTGGTACGGGATGCTCCGAAATCCCGAGCGAGATGCCGCCAACCCCGAGGACGCGCTCGATGCGCTCGGCGAGCTCGAGATCCCGCTTCTCGGACTCTTCGGACAGGACGACCCGATCGTGCCCCGGTCCGATGTCGAGGCGCTCGAGCAGCTGGGACGGACGCGGCCCTGCCCGGTCGAGGTCGTCGTGTATCCCGGCGCGGGCCACGCCTTTGCGAACGACAGCCGCCCCGAGGCGTATCGCGCCGACGCGGCCGCAGACGGCTGGCGGCGCGCGTTCGAGTTCCTGCACCGCCACCTCGACTGAGCCCGGACGCCGCCTCAAGGCGCCCCGGAGGCCGCCGATGGGAGGGGCGATGGACTGGCTGCGACTCTTCCGCGGCCGCCGCCGTCGGCCGCTGTCCCGGGTGTCGCCTCGTGTCGCACCCCGGCCGGCACCGGCGATCCCGGCGGCGCCAGGCGAGGCGCACCCGCTCGACCTGACGACGGGGCTCGAGGCGGAGCTCTCGAGGGGCGAGCTCCGCGCCGAGGTCGAGCGGATCCTACGCGAGGAGTGGGAGGGCGCGGCAGGCATTGCGGATCGCGACTTCCTGTCCGCGCTCTCGCGTGCCGTGGCCCGCGATGGCCTGCAGCTGCCCCCGATGCCAGAGGCCATGCTGCGCGTCCAGAGGCTGGTGGACTCTCCCGACTGCGACGTCGCAACGCTGGCGCGGGAGCTCGAGCGCGACCCGACCCTGGCGACGAAGATCGTAGGCGTCGCGAACAGCACCTACTACGCGGGCCTCGAGCCGGTCTCATCACTGCGCGACGCCGTGATCCGGATCGGGCTTCGCGAGACGCGCAACATCGTGCTGGTGATCTCGATGCGCTCGAAGGTCTTCCGGATCCCCGGTTTCCGGAGCGAGACGGAGGCGCTCTGGCGTCACTCGCTCGCGGCCTCGATCACCACCCAGGAGGCGGCGGCCCTGGGCCGGCTCGATCCAGACCAGGGCTTCCTGGCGGGCCTGGTCCACGACCTGGGTCGCATCGCGATGCTGATGGTCTCGGGCGAGGTGCTCCAGGCCTCGCGCGGTCGCTCCAGCGCGGTGCCCGAGGCGTTCGGTGCGATCCTGGATCGGGTCCATACGCCGCTCTCGGCGCTGCTGGCGGAGTCGTGGCACCTGCCCAGCGACCTGGTCGAGGCGCTCTACTGGCACCACGCCCCGGAGGGGGCCCCGGAGGCGTCCCGGGCTCTCGCGCGGGCGATCCGGGCGGGCGACCTGCTTGCGCACGACCTGGAGAGCGCATCGGAGGCGCCCTCGGATCCCGAGGCGCTGCTCGAGGTCGGGCTGGATGCCGAGGCGGCCGGGGACGTGCTGCAGGAGGCCGCTCCGCGCTTCCAGGCGATCGCCAAGGCCCTCTGAGCGTCCCCGGCTGGCGATCGGGGCGCGACCGCTCCACTCTCTCGCCCGGGGGTGGAGATGAGCGAGGTTCGGACGCGCCGGTCCCGGCGGGTCGCGCCGGAGGGGCCATACCGGACGATTCCCGCGCCCTCGGTCGATGAGGTGCAGTTCTCGGATCTCCACCTCGTCGAGGAGCACGCGGTCGATACGGAGGATGGCTGGCGGCTCGCACTGGTCCGCTATCGCCCCCTGTCGCAGCCCTTCCCGCAGCCCGTGTTCGGCGTTCCCCTCCTGCTCGTACACGGCTACACGCAGAACCGTCGGGCCTGGGACACCGGGGACTTCATCAAGAGCATGTCGTACTTCGGAGCCGACGTGTACGTCGCGGAGCTCCGGGGGCACGGTCGTTCCGGGCCGGCGGCCCAGCGGCGGCGCGCGCGAAGCGAGCGGACGCCGCTTCCCGGTGACATCGACTACGAGTGGGACCTCGACAGCTACCTGCTCTACGATCTCCCGGCACTGGTCTCCGCAATCAAGCGCATCTCGGGGCGAGAGCGCATCTTCTTCTGCGGACACAGCCTCGGCGGAATCCTGGGCTACGCCTACGCGACGCTTTTCGACGACCTGCTCGGCCTCGCCACCATCGGCTCGCCGACCGACTTCTCACGAATGCCTTTGTGGCTCCGACTCGGCGGCCTCGTTCCTCCGATCGCGTTCGCACTCGCCGACGCGACGCTGGCCAGCTGGAACGCGGCGCGCGTCAGCGGGCGCGCGCTGGCTCGGGCCTTCGGTTCGCGTCGCCCTCCCCGGCGCTTCGAGCCGTTGCGCCTGCGGCGTCTGCCCTTCCGGGCTGGATTTCGTTGGCTCGAATCGCGGCTCGATCGCGTGTCGCACGTCCGCCTGCCCGGCGGCATCCGGCTTGGATCGACTCTCCTCTACCAACGCCGGAACGTGGCGGTGGGCGCCCTGCGCGCGCTGCTCCGTGAAGGGGCCAACGACGAGCCGCGCGCCACGGCTGTACAGTTCGCGCGCTGGCTGCGCCGGGGGGAGCTGGTCTCGTACCGGATCCGGCACGACGTGGCGGCGGCCTTTCCCCGAATCCGGATTCCGCTGGCGATCTTCTTTGGGGACGAGGATCCGATGGCGTCGGTCCGCACCACCCGGAACGTCTACCGCGCGGTCTCGAGTCCCTATCTTCTCTGGCGGCCCGTTCGCGGCTCCAGTCACCTGGACCTGACGATGGGCTACGACATTCGCCAGATCTGCTACGACCTGAAGAACCTGATGACCTACGCGCTCGATCACGGGGACTCCCGGGCGTCCCTCCCGCGACGGCGCTCCCGCCGCTCCTGACCCCGGTGGAGGTCTGGCTCGTCCGGCACGCGGAGAACCTTGCGGCGGCCGAGGGACGCTTCGGTGACGGCGGGCTGTCGCCCCGGGGGCGTGAGCAGGCGCGGCGGCTCGGCGAGGCGCTGGGCGGCCGATCCCTGCGCGCATGCTTCTGCTCCCCCCTTCGGCGTGCGCGCGAGACGGCCGAGATCGCTCTCCAGGGCCGCTCCGTGGAGATCCGGATCTGGCCGGAGCTGGCCGAGGGATCGGTGGGCGATCTCGAGGGCCTCTCGTACCGCGAGGGAATCGCCCGTCACCCCAAGGACTTCCGGCTCGGGCGCTCCCTGGTTCCGCGGCTGGCGGCTTCGGGTCGCACCGCGCCGGGTGGAGAGTCGCGGGATGCCTTCGTGGCTCGCGCGGTCCGGGCCGCGGAGAGGATCCGGGAGCAGCTGGCGAGCGCGCCCTCGGGCCTGGCGTGGGTCGTCTCGCACGGCGGCATCCTGAACTACCTCTTGCAGCAGCTACTGGATCGGCCAGTCCAGGATCGCGTGCCCTTCGGCTTCGACCACTGTGGGGTCGTTCGGGTGATCTCGTACCGGGAATCGCCCGCCTTCGGGCCCGCGCCCATGCTGCGCTTCGCGCCTCTCGGCGAGCCTGTCGACACCTGAGGTTGCCTGGGCTCGGATGGGGCCCGGTGCACCTTGATTCCCACCCAGCGTCCAGCTATATCGTGGCGCGCCTATGCGGCTACGGACCGGCATCTCCCTGGGGTTGGCGTGCGCTCTCGTCCTTGCGGCGGGCGGGGTCGCAGCGGGTCTCTACGACCTCGATGAGAACGAAGCGAGCGGTCCGGCGCAGCCCATCGACTTCAGCCACAAGAAGCACGCTGGAGAGCTCGGAATCCAGTGCCTCTACTGCCATACCGCGGCGGACAAGAGCCAGAGCGCGACCGTGCCCGCGGTTTCGGTGTGCATGGGCTGCCACCAGTGGGTCAAGAAGGGCGCCTCTCCGGGCAGCGAGCAGGAGATCGCCAAGATTGGAGCCTACCTGCGCAGGGGCGAGTCGATTCCCTGGATTCGGGTGCACAACCTTCCCGAGTACGTACAGTTCAAGCACCAGCCGCACGTGCGACATCCCTTCAGCTGCCAGACCTGCCACGGTCCGGTGCAAGAGATGAACCGTGTGTGGCTCGTCCCGGACACGCGCTACAGCCCGTCCAGCGCATTCCTGCCCGCGCGAAAGCTCGAGATGGGATGGTGCGTCGACTGCCACGAGAAGAACCAGGGGCCGCGCGGATGCGTGGCCTGCCACTACTAGAGCACTCGGAGTCGCCTGGGAGATGCCGGAACTCGATCGCCGACAGTTCTTGAAGGTCGTCGGGATCTCTGCCGGAGCCGCAGCGGCGGCTGCGTGCCAGGATCCGGTCGAGAAGGTGATTCCCTACCTGATCCAGCCCGAGGAGATCATCCCCGGGATTCCGACCTACTACGCGAGCGCCTGTCGAGAGTGCCCGAATGCCTGCCCGACCCGCGTGAAGACGCGCGAGGGACGTCCGATCAAGGTGGACGTGAACTCCGACGCTGCGGGCGCTCCGGATGCGCTGTGTGTGCGCGGACAGTCCAGCCTGCATCGAACCTACGATGCGACCCGCTTCCGGGGCCCGATGCGGCGCGAGGGCGATCGGCTCGTCCCCGCGACCTGGGAGGAGGCGCTGGATCGGGTGGCCAATCTGCTGGCGCCGGTTGCGCGGTCCGGGAAGGTCACCTTCCTGACCTCAGGCTCGACGGGAACGCTCGACGGCCTGATCGATGAGTTCCTCTCCGGCACCGGGTCGGGCGAGCGGCTTCGCTTTGAGCTCTACGCCCACGAGGCCCTGCGCGCGGCGAACCGGCAGGTCTTCGGGGTCGATGCGGTCCCGCACTTCGACGTTGCGGCCTCGGATTTCGTCGTCTCGTTCGGCTGCGACTTCCTCGAGACCTGGCTCAACGCTCCCCAGAACCAGAGCGGCTACGCGGAGAGTCGGCGGGCCGGCAAGGGCTACGCCGTGTACGTGGGGCCCAGGCTCTCGCTGACCGGGGGCAACGCCGACGAGTGGATCGCTCCACGGCCGGGCAGCGAGGTCTTCGTAGCTCTCGCGATGGCCCACGAGCTCTCACGCGGCTCCTCGCAGCCGGTGGCCGCTCTTCTCGCGCCCTTCTCCCCTGCGAGCGTCGCGGAGCGTACCGGCGTTCCCGCCGCGTCGATCGAAGCGATCGTATCGCGCATGCGCCGCGCCAGGGCGCCGCTCGCGCTTCCCCCTGGAAACGAGCTCCAGGGTACGAACTCCGCCCAGTTCGCAGCGGCGGTGCAGGTCCTGAACTGGGTCTCGGGTGCGGTCGGCAAGACGGTGCGCTTCGGTCCCGACCATGCCACGGCCGGGCTGGCCCGCTTCCGGGATCTGAAGGAGCTCGCGGCGCGCATGCGCGGCGGCGAGGTCCAAGCGCTGCTCGTCCACGACGTGAACCCGCTCTACGCGATGCCCAGCGCCTTCGGGCTGGCCGATGCGCTGGCCCAGGTTCCCCTGATCGTCAGCTTCGCCAGCGCGCCCGACGAGATGACCTCGCGTGCGCACTGGGTGTTGCCCGACCATACGCCCTTCGAGTCGTGGGGAGACGCCGAGCCCGTCGCGGCGATCCGCCGACTGCAGCAGCCGACGATCCGACCGATCTTCGACACCCGCGCCGTGGGAGACGTCCTGCTCGACCTGGGCCGGCGCATGGGAGCCGATCTCGGAAAGGGAGACTTCTTCGACCGGCTCGCCTCTCGCTGGGGTGGGCCGGCCGCACTGCACGCGACCCTGGGTACGGGAGGCGAGGGCCGCCCGGCCCCGGACCAGGCGGTGACGCTGGCGGCGAGCGTGGCGAAGCTCAAGTTCGAGCCGGCTCAGCTGGGCGGGGAGGGCGACCTGGTGCTCCTCGCCTATCCCTCGCTGCACTTCTACGATGGGCGCAGCGCGCGGCTCGACGACCTGCAGCAGATTCCGAACCCGGTCACCAAGGCGACCTGGGGCAGCTACGCGGAGCTGCATCCGCGCACCGCCGAGAAGCTCGGGCTCGCTCGCGGCGACGTGGTACGCATTCGCAGCGAGGCGGCCGAGATCGAGCTGCCCGTGCTGCCCCACCCGGCGGTCCGCCCGGGCGTCGTCGCCATCGAGGTGGGGCAGGGCCATCAGCCGCTCGAGCCCGACGCCGAGCTTCCCTTCGACAATGTCGACCAGCGCAATCGCAAGGGGGTGCGCGGCGTCAACGTGCTCTCCCTGCTTCCCGGCCGGCTCGACCCCGCGTCGGGGGGGCTGGCGTGGCTCTCGGCCCGGGTCCGGATCGAGCCGACGGGGGAGCACTTCCGGCCGGTGGTGACCCAGCCCACCTTCGATCAGGCGGGAAGAGGGTTGGCGCAGGCCACCACGCTCGCGGCGCTCGAGGGGCGCGAAGACCCGCCCGAAGACGCGCCGGAGCTCGAGTCGCTGGAGTACGACCCGGCAGAGGATCCCGCGACGGGCGATGGACCCTATCGCTGGGGCATGATCGTCGACGTCGACGCCTGTACGGGATGCAACGCCTGCATCGCGGCGTGTGGCCAGGAGAACAATACTCCGGTCACCGGGCCCGACCTGACCCGCGTCGGTCGGGAGATGGCCTGGATCCGGACCGAGCGCTACGTGAGAGGCGAGGGGACCGACCTCGAGGTCCAGATCCTGCCGGCGATGTGCCAGCACTGCGCCAGCGCGCCCTGCGAGAACGTCTGTCCGGTCCTCGCGACGTACCACACCGAAGACGGCCTGAACGCAATGACCTACAACCGTTGCATCGGGACGCGCTACTGCAGCAACAACTGTCCCTACAAGGTGCGGCGCTTCAACTACCTTCCCTACGACTTCTACGTTCGCACCCCCGAAGAGCTGGGTCTGAATCCCGATGTGACGGTCCGTTCGAAGGGCGTGATGGAGAAGTGCACGCTCTGCGTGCAGCGCATCCTCCCCGCCAAGTACCGTGCCCGCAGTGAGAACCGGCTCGTGGCCGACGGAGAGGTGGCGCCCGCCTGCGTAGAGGGCTGCCCCTCCCAGGCGCTCACGTTCGGCAACTGGAAGGATCCCAAGAGCCGCCTCGTGGAGCTCGCACGAGGTCCACGCACCTATGTCATGCTCGCCAACCTGAATACGCGGCCCGGCGTGCAGTACCTGAAGTCGATTCGGCGCAATCCGGCGCGCGGCGGCGGCCCCGAAGGCTCCGGCAGCGCCCACCACGGATAGGGATTCACGCATGGCGGCGGTGACGACAGAGCCGGTCCCGACGAGCCCGGGGCAGATCAACGACGACATCTTCCGGACGCTGCAGCCGCCCACGCCACTCTACGTCGTCGCCGTGCTCGCCTGCATGGGCCTCGTCGGGATCGGGCTCTTCGCGCTTGGCTTCCAGACCTACTGGGGCTTCGCCGTCACCGGCCTGATGCATCCCGTGATGTGGGGTGTCTACATCACCAGCTTCGTCTTCTGGGTCGGGATCGCGCACGCGGGGACGTTGATCTCGGCCATCCTCTACCTGTTCCGTGCGCGCTGGCGCAACGCCATCAACCGCGGCGCCGAGGCGATGACCGTCTTTGCGGTGATCACGGCCGCGCTCTTTCCGCTGATCCACATCGGGCGGCTCTGGAAGTTCTACTTCATGCTCCCGTACCCGAATCAGCGTCAGCTCTGGACCAACTTCAAATCTCCGCTCGAGTGGGACGTGTTCGCGGTCGGCACGTACATGACGATCTCGATCCTCTTCTTCGCGGTGGGGCTGCTACCCGACATCGCGGCGGCCCGCGACCGCTGCAGCGACTGGCGGAAGCCCCTCTATGGCGCGCTCGCCCTGGGTTGGCGCGGGACCTCGCAGCAGTGGCGGCACTGGCACCGGGCCGTGCTGCACCTCTCCGGGCTCGCCACCCCGCTGGTGCTCTCGGTGCACAGCGTCGTGTCGTGGGACTTCGCAATGGCGCTCGTGCCCGGCTGGCACACGACCATCTTTGCGCCCTACTTCGTGGCCGGAGCGATCTTCTCGGGCATCGCGATGGTGATCACGCTCATGGTCCCCGTGCGCCAGGCGTTCGGGCTCCAGCGCCAGATCCGGGCCGTGCACTTCGACAACATGGGGAAGTTCCTCCTGCTGACCTCGACGATCGTCGGCTACTCCTACGGCGTCGAGTTCTTCATGGCCTACTACAGTGCCAACCCCTTCGAGCAGTCGTCCTTCTGGAGCCGGGCGTTCGGGGACTACTGGTGGGCGACCTGGATCATGATCACCTGCAACGTGTTCATTCCGCTGCCGCTCTGGATCAAGAAGGTTCGCCTGAACATCCCGGTCGTATGGGTGATCTCGATCTTCGTGAACATCGGCATGTGGTTCGAGCGCTTCGTGATCATCACCACCGGCCTCTCGCACGAGTACGATCCCGCCGCCTGGGGCTACTACACGCCCGGCTGGCCGGAGATCGCGATCCTGATCGGGAGCTTCGCCTGGTTCCTGATGTGGTTCCTCCTCTTCATCCGCATGTTCCCGGTGATCGCGATCTCGGAGGTCAAGGAGCTCTACTACGAAGACCGGGAAGACGGGCGGGCGGAGCCCGCCGAGCCCACCGAGCCCACCGAGCCCACCGAGCGACAGGGAGCCTACTGATGGCGGAAGTCCTGGGAGTCCTCCCCACTCCGAGCTCGACGGTCGGTGCGCTCGAGACGTTGCGCGATGCCGGCTTCTCCAACCTGGACGTCTACTCGCCCGTGCCCAGCCACGAGATCGAGCACACCCTCAAGCGACCTCCGAGCCGCGTTCGGCTGTGGACCCTGCTGGGAGGCCTCGCCGGGGTGACGACCGGGTACACCATGACCATCTGGATGGCCTACGACTGGCCGATCGTGATCGGCGGAAAGCCCTTTGCGTCGATCCCCGCCTACACCGTCATCGCCTTCGAGCTGACGATCCTCTTCGGCGGGGTGCTGACGGTGCTGGGACTGATCACCCACGGAATCCTGATGGCGATGCGCAAGCACCCGGCCTACCGGTCCTCCTTCACCGAGGATGCCTTCGGCTGTCTCGTCGACTGCCACAGCGACCAGATTCCCCGCGTGCGCGAGCTGCTCGAGCAGGCGGGCTCCACGGAGGTTCGCGTTGTCGAGGCTTAGACAGGGGCTGCTCGTGCTGGCGATCGGCCTCGCCTCCGGCGGCTGCTGGGAGCAGGTCAGCCCGGAGTGGTTCGCGCAGATGAAGCGGCAGCCCGCGATCCAGGCGCTCGAGGGAGTGGCGCCTCTAGTGCCGCCCGAGCACACGGTGCCGCTCGGCGGAATCGAGCCGCGGATCGACTTTCCGGTCCCGGCCTTCTCGCCCGATGCGATGAGCCTGGTGAACCCGGTTCCCGCCGACACCGCCTCGGTGGCGCGCGGCAAGACCGTCTTCGACATCTACTGCAGCGTCTGCCACGGCCCGGACGGGATGGCGAACCAGGCCAGCCTTCCGGTCGCCCGCCGGCTCGCCGAGAGCGGCATGCCGCCGATCCCGCTGCTGGCGGTGCCCGCCTACACCGACGGCTTCCTGTTCACCAAGATCCGCTACGGCAAGCCCGGGATGCCCGGCTATCCCCAGATCCCGCCGCGCGACCGCTGGAACGTCGTCAACTACCTGCGTACGCTGATTCCAAGGAAGGGACCGTGAGCGACACCTCCTCGCACCCCCGATCACTGCCCCGTACGTCGACGCTCGTCTTCTCGGCGTTCGCCGGGATCGGCGTGCTGACCTTCATCCTGGGTCTCGGGGGCAACGCCGACCGCACCTACCGGGTGTTCCTGCACAACTGGCTGCTCTGGGCGGCGCTCGCGCAGGGCGCGCTCGTCCTGTCGTGCGCGTTCCGGCTCACGCACGCCGGCTGGCAGGGGCCGATCCAGAGGATCGCCGAGTCCTTCGCGAGCTACATCCCTGTGGCCCTGCTGCTCTTCGGAGGGGTCTACCTGGGTCGGCACCACCTCTTCGAGTGGACCGTGCATCCGGTTCACGGCAAGGAGTGGTTCCTCCGGGAGGGGGTCACCTTCGGACGGGACACCCTGATCCTGCTCTGGTGCACCTGCGTCTCGCTCCTCTACCTGTGGGTCTCGGTGCGTCCCACCCTGGGACGCGCCCGCGAGGAGGCGTCGGGACTTCGCCGTACGCTCTATGCCCGGTGGACCGCCGGCTGGCGCGGGGAAGCGGCCGAGGCGGACCTGGCATTCCGCAGGGGGAGGAAGCTGGCCGCCGTCGTCGTGCTCTCGTACGCGCTCGGCTACAGCCTGCTCGCCGTCGACCTGGTCATGTCGCTCTCTCCCGAGTGGGTCAGCACCATGTTCCCCGCCTACTTTGCGTGGGGAGGGTTTCTCTCGGCGATCTCGCTCACCACGCTCGTGTACATCCTGCAGCGAAACTCTCCCGAGACGGACGTCGGGTTCAGCAGGCTCCGGAGTCACGACCTGGGCAAGATGATCTTCGCCTTCTCGATCTTCTGGATGTACCTGTTCTGGTCCCAGTACCTGGTGATCTGGTACGGCAACGTGCCCGAGGAGACCGGCTTCATCGGGGCGCGGCTCGGCTCGCAGTTCCTGCAGGATACCTGGTACATGGCGGGCTTCTGGGGTCGGATCGCGGAGCCCTATGTGCGCCTGACCCTGGCGACCTGGATCCTGCTCTGGGTGATCCCCTTCTGGGTCCTGCTCGGCGCGCGTCCCAAGAAGACGACCGCAATTCTCGGCAGCGTCGCCGCGGGATCGGTCTTCGGGTTCTGGATCGAGCGCTACATCCTGGTGACTCCCTCCCTCGTGACTCCCGAGGACGTGCTGGCGGGGGCTCCCATCCACCCCTTTGGCCTGATCGAGATCGGGATCGCGCTGGGGTTCATCGGGATCTTCTTTCTCTGCTACCTCGGCTTCTCGCGCGTCTTCCCGGGCGTCCTTCCGCCCCGTTCGTAGCCCATCTCGGGTAGCATGGTCTCGGGCGCCGCCCCGCGGCTGCAGTGGGTGGCGGGGCGTGATCCGTGGCCTGCTGGAACGGAGGCGGGATGGACCTGACGCGCAGCCAGCTGCTCGATGCGTACCGGAAGATGCGCAGCATCCGCAGCTTCGAGGAGCGCCTGAACGAGCTGGTGCAGGCCGGCAAGCTCGGAGGCTTCCTGCACCTCTACGCTGGCGAAGAGGCCGTGGCGGTCGGGGTATCGGCCCACCTGAGCGACCTCGACATCGTGTCGTCGACCCATCGTGGCCATGGCCACTGCATTGCCAAGGGGGTCGACGTGGCGGGCATGATGGCGGAGCTCTTCGGCCGAAGGACCGGGATCTGCAAGGGCAAGGGCGGCTCCATGCACATCGCCGACCGCGACCGGGGGATGCTCGGCGCCAACGGGATCGTGGGCGCGGGGATTCCGATGACGACGGGGGCGGCGCTGACCGCGAAGGTAAAGAGAACCGGGGGAGTGGCGGTCGGATTCTTTGGAGATGGCGCGAGCAACCAGGGCGCCTTTCACGAGTCACTCAACCTCGCGGCGATCTGGAAGCTCCCGGCGATCTTCGTGGTCGAGAACAACGGCTACGGCGAGTTCACCCCCACCGACTTCGTGGTTCCGGTGCGAGACATCGCCGTCCGCGCGGCCTCCTACACCATGCGAAGCGAGATCGCCGACGGCATGGACTTCTTCGACGTCTACGAGAAGGCCGGGCGAGCCATCGCGCACGCTCGCGCGGGCGACGGACCCACGCTGCTCGAGTGCAAGACGTACCGCTTCGCGGGACACTTCGTCGGAGACCCCCTGGTCTACCGCTCCAAGCAGGAGGAGGAGACCTGGAGGCAGACGCGGGATCCCCTCGCGCTCTTCGAAGGTCGCGTGGTCGAGGCAGGTCTGCTGGCCGCGGGCGAGCTGCGCGAGGTCGACGGAGAGGTCGCCGCCGAGCTCGAGCGCGCGGTCGAGTCGGCCGAGGCCGCCCCCCTGCCCGAGGTCGAGGACCTGCTCCGCGACGTCTACGTGAGCGGCTGAGCGAATGGCGCGCAAGCTCTCGACCGCGGGCGCCATCAACGAGGCCCTCCGGATGGCCATGGAGTCGGACCCCGACGTGATCCTGCTCGGAGAGGACGTGGCGGGCGGCGGCACCCGGCAGGGAGACGACGTGGACGAGATGGGGGGCGTGATCGGAGTCACCCGGGGTCTCGTCAAGGCGTTTCCCGAGCGCGTCCTCGACACGCCGATCAGTGAGATGGCGATCCTCGGGGCGGCCGTCGGAGCCGCCGCCACCGGCCTTCGGCCCGTGGCCGAGCTGATGTTCATCGACTTCCTGGGGGTCTGCCTCGATCCCCTGCTCAACCAGGCCGCCAAGCTGCGCTACATGTTCGGCGGCAAGGCGCGCGTTCCGCTGACGGTCCGGACGCTTTGCGGTGCGGGCATGCGAGCCGCGGCGCAGCACTCCCAGTCGCTGTACTGGATCACGACCGGCATTCCGGGCCTGAAGACGGTGATCCCGTCCAATCCCGCCGACGCCAAGGGCCTGCTGCTGGCCTCGATTCGGGACGACGATCCGGTCGTCTTCTGCGAGCCCAAGGGGATCCTGAACGCCACCGCCGAGGTTCCGGAGGGCGAATACGAGGTCCCTCTCGGCCAGGCTGCGATCGCGCGTGCCGGCAGCGACGTATCGCTCGTTGGCTTCGGGGCGACCGTTCGGACCTGTCTCGACGCCGCCGGGGCTCTCGAGGCGGATGGGATCCAGGCCGAGGTGCTGGACCTGCGAACCCTGCAGCCGCTGGACGAGGGGGCGATCCTCGCCACGCTCGAGAAGACGGGGCGGCTGGTGGTCGTCGACGAGGCGACGCCGCGCTGCGGGATCGCCAGCGACGTGGCGGCACTCTGCGTCGACCGCGGGTTCGATTTCCTGGATGCTCCGGTCAAGAGGGTGACCGCACCCCACACTCCGGTCCCCTTCAGCGCCGTGCTCGAGGATGCCTTCATCCCTTCCGTCGAGCGGGTGGTTTCGGCGGTTCGCGAGCTCGAGTAGGCGCGCATGGTCGCCCACCCGATCGCGATGCCGAAGCTCGGCATGACGATGGAAGAGGGGACCGTCCTGCAGTGGCCGCTCGGGCCTGGCCAGCGCGTCGAGAAGGGCCAGACGATCGTCGTGATCGAGTCGGAGAAGACCGAGGCCGAGATCGAAGCGACCGTCTCGGGCACCCTGCGGCACGTCTACGTGGGACCGGAGGAGACGGTCCCGTGCGGGACCTTGCTGGCGGCCATCACCGATTCCCCGGACGAGCCCTTCGATGCCGATGCCTTTCGGGTTGCGCATCCCTCTCCCCAGGTCTCCGCGAAGAGGGAGCCGACTCCCCCCACCCGGAGCGCGGGCTCCTCCGGCCGGCCCGTCGCGAGCCGGCAGCGGCGGGCGATCGCTCCCGCCGCGCGCGCCCTGGCGCGGCGCCTGGGGGTCGATCCGGAACGCGCTTCGGGAACGGGCCCGGGCGGCAGGGTCACCCGAGAGGACGTGCAGCGGTGGGCCCGCGGGCTGGAGCACCAGGTCGAGGTCGCGGAGGGAGTCTGCCTCGAGGTTCCGAGCGAGGGCCGGGGCCCCGAGCTTCTGCTGCTGCCGGGCTTCGGAACCGACGTCTCCTCGTTCGCGCGGCAGATTCCCGCCCTGGCATCGATGCGCCGGGTGCGCGGAGTCAATCCCAGGGGGGTCGCGCACTCGGACGCGCCTGCAGAGGAGCTCTACTCGATCGAGCGCGCCGCCGAGGATGTCGCCGCCCTCGCCGGACAGGCGGGAGAGCCGGTCGATCTGGTGGGTGCGAGCCTGGGCGCCGCGGTCGCTCTCGAGGTCGCGATCGTGCATCCCGGGCGTGTGCGATCGCTGTCGCTGCTCACCCCGCTGGTGCAGGTGAGCCCGCGGCTCGACTGCGTCCTCGAAGCCTGGTGTCGGGTGGCGGCAGAGGCGGCGCCCGACACCCTCGCGCGCGTGCTTCTGCCCTGGCTCTTTTCGCCCGTGCTGCTCGCGGAGCCGAGCGCCCGCACGCGCATGCATCGCGGCCTGTCCCAGACCGTTGCGCGGGTTCCCGCCACCACTCTCGAGCGCGCGGCGCGCGGTCTACGCGCCTGGTCGGGAAGCCGCGCGGACGACCTCGGCTCGATCTCCGCTCCGACGCTCATTCTCGTCGCGGGCCAGGATCTGCTGGCTCCCGACGGCGAAGCGATCGCTCGCGCGATCGGGGACGCCCGCTGTGTCCGTGTGCCCGAGGCGGGGCACGCCCTCGGACTCGAGGCCGCCGAGCGAGTGAACGAGGCGATCTGCGCCCATCTCGCCGGCCGCACCGACGCAGCAGGGGGCTAGGCAGCCCGTCGGCGCGTCAGGGCCGGTAGCCGAAGGTCTGGCGCCCGGTTCTCCGCAGCGGCGCGACCAGGTTTGCGAAGCGACACAGCAGCATCCTCGTGTCGCGGGGATCGATGATCTCCTCGATCTCGAAGAACTCCGCGGAGCGAAAGGGCGAGCGGACGCGGTTGAGGCGCTCGCGGATCCCGGCGAGGTGCGCCTCTGGATCGGCAGCCGCGGCCAGCTCCGCCTTGTAGGCCACCTCGATCCCGCCCTCGATGGGCAGCGATCCCCAGTCCCCCGAAGGCCAGGCGTAGCGGAAGTGGTGGCTGCCGGGCTTGTGGTTCGACGCGCCCGCCACCCCGAACGCCTTGCGAATCACCACGCAGCAGAAGGGCACACTCGCCTGGGCGAGCGCCGCCAGGGCCTGGGAGCCGAAGCGGATCGTCGACTCCTCCTCCGCCCGGGTGCCGATCCAGAAGCCCGGACAGTCCTCGAGGTGCACGAGCGGCAGGTGGAAGGTGGAGGCCAGGTCCACCAGCCGGGTCAGCTTGCGGGAGCTGGCGGCGGTCCATCCCCCTCCATAGACGTGGGAATCCTCGGCGAAGAGGGCGATCGGCCAGCCGTCCAGGCGCGCGAGGCCGCAGACGATCGAGCGGCCCCAGCGACGGCCGATCTCGAAGAAGGAGCCGCGGTCCACGACCGTCTCGAGGAGCGAGCGCATCTTGTAGACGCGGCGAGGGTTGCGGGGCACGAGCGAGAGCCACGCTTCGTCGCGGCGCGCCGGGTCGTCCGTCGGCTCGGCGCGAGGGGGAGGCTCGTCGACGCTCGTCGGCAGGTACGAGAGGAAACGACGCGCGCGCTCGAAGGCCTCGGCCTCGCTTGCAACCTCGTCGTCGATCGCGCCGTTGGTGGTGTGGATGCGGCTGTGCCCCAGGTCCTCCTTCGCGACGCGTCCACCCCCCGCCCACTCCACGAGCGCGGGTCCCGCGATCATCATCTGTGCGGTGCCGCGCACGATCAGCGAGTAGTGGCTCGTCGCCACCCGAGCCGCGCCGATGCCCGCGACCGAGCCGAGCGCGAGCGAGACCGAGGGGGCGATGGCGAGGTGATCGATCACCGTCTCCCAGCCCCGGAGCTCGGGAATGTAGGTGCGCCCCGCTCGCTCGAGGGTCTTCACCGATCCCCCGCCTCCCATCCCGTCGACGAGTCGGACGTGGGGGAGGGCCAGATCTCGCGCCAGACCCTCTGCGAGCGTGCGCTTTCCCGGGATCGAGGCGTCTGCAGAGCCCCCGCGAACGGTGAAGTCGTCGCCAGAGACGACGACCGGCCGGCCGTCGATCTCGGCGGTGCCGAACACGAAGTTCGACGGCGTGAAGTCGTCGAGGGTCCCGTCGTCGCGATAGCGCGCCACTCCCGCGAGCGTCCCGAGCTCGCAGAAGGTGCCGGCATCGACGAGCGCTTCGATGCGCTCGCGCACCGTCAGCTTGCCGTGCGCGTGCTGCCGTTCCACCTTCTCGGCACCCCCCATCTGCTGGGCCAGGGCCCTGCGGCGACGCAGCTCCTCGATCTCGGGCTTCCAGGTCATCGTTTCCCTCCTCCAGCCGAGCTTTCCTGGGCGGCCTGTTCGGCCGACTCGAGGGCATAGATCCGCACGGGCTCTGCGACGCCCTGGAGTGCCGCCGGGCCCAGCGCGCGGACGCGAAAGCGCGGGCCCAGCGAGGCGCGAACCTCCTCGGTCAGGAGCACGTCGACAGCGTGGTCGCGGGTCAGCTCCTGGACTCGCGACGCCAGGTTGATGGTGCGGCCGACGACCGTGTACTCGAAGCGGGCGGGGCTGCCGACCAGGTCGACGAAGAGCACCGTGACCTTGCGGCGCTCGGCCGCGGTCGCACGAGCCGTGGCGATCACCTGCTCGACGACGTCGGCGGGCACGAAGTGGGCGAAGGCCGTCTGGAGGCGCTCCAGCTCGCGCGAGGCGGCTTCGAGGCGCTCTGCGAGCTGCGACACTCGGCGGCGTGAGCGCCAGAGCAGCAGGCCCAGTCCCCCCCGCCCACGGCGGACAGGGCCATCCACAGACCTCCGCTCACTCGCCCATGTCGACCAGCAAGTCCAGCCGCGCGATCGCGTTCGCGAGCCCTGCGGATCCCACGGCCTCGACCCGCGCGGCGCCGGAGAGCTGCCTCGCCAGAGCCTGAGTGCGGCGCTGCACCTGCGCCGGCCGATACCACACGCTCTCTCGGGCGATCTGAGCGAGATCCAGCTCGACGGGATCGAGCTCGTCGGAGTGGAGGTGACGCAGGAGGTTCTCGATCGTCTCTCGCGGCAACCCCTCGTCCGCGAGCAGCGTCGCGTTCCGGTTCGCGAGGACGCTGAACGCCGCGACGGCTGCCAGCTCGCAGACAGCGTACTCGGAGTATCCCGCGTCACGCAGCGCCTCGATCTCCGGGGGGCCGGGTAGGGGACGAGCGCGTGAGATGCGTCGCGCGAACTCGAGCGCGAGCCGCACCGGAGGCTCGAGCTGGGCGCTGTGCAGGTCCTGCTCGAGCTCGCCGATCCGTGCCGCGGGATAGCCCTGGATGCGGAGGAGCGCTCGCTGGGCGGCGTAGCAGTAGCGGCAGGAGGCGTCCTGGCTCACGACGAGCATGACCCGCTCTGCCACGCTCGGGTCCATAGGGGCCAGGATTCCCATCTGGAAGAACGAGTCCGCAAGTCCCCGCCCCACCCACGGGCAGTGCGAGAAGTAGCGCGCCACCTCAGGGACGACGCCGATCCTCCCGCGCAGGTAGCTCTCCAGCTCGGGGTCACGCCGAGGCTGGACCGGGCACGCCTCCCACTCGACGTCCGCCAGCGGAGTGCTCGCCGTCATCGCGCTCCTTCTCGAGCCCCGCGCGCGAGGCTGTCCTCTCGCGGCGGCGCGCCTGCGGCTCGAGCTGGAATCATACCCGAGGCCCGGAGCGCGCCGGGGACCCGCTCGCCCGATCCGGCCGATCTTCGGGGCCGTCCCCAGGCGCTAGAAGAGCAGCCAGCGGCGGTGGCGCGAGGTTCCCGCGGCGGACTCGGTGGGGGCCTTGGGAACGGGCACGCCCAGCCTCGCGAGCGCCTCGCGCGCCTGGGTCGCGGCGTCGGAGTCCCGCTCCTCGCGAAGGAGCTGACGGTAGGTATCGATCGCCTCGTCCGGAGAGCGCATGCACTCGAGCGCGCGGGCCAGCTGGAGCAGGGTGCGCGGCCGCGCACGCTGCGTCGGGGAGTCGGCCAGCGCGCGCCGGTAGCGTCCTGCCGCCGCGTGGCAGTCGCGGCGCTCGAGGTAGAAGTCGCCGATCTCGACGTCGTGCTCGGCCAGGTGGTCGGTGGCCTCGACGAGGCGTTCTCGGGCGTCGGCGACCCACGGCGAATCGGGATAGCGATCGCTCAGTACCTGGAACTGCTCGATGGCCTTGTGCGTCGCCGTCTGGTCCCTTCCGGCGGCCTGCATCTTGGAGAAGGAGCAGAGCCCGAGCCGGTAGATCGCGTAGGGCACCTCGGGATGGGTGGTGTAGAGCTCGACGAAGTCCTGGTAGTAGCTGGCGGCTTCGTCATACGCCTTCTGGTCGAAGTGGACGTCGCCGATCTTCAGCATCGCGAGCTTGGCCTGGTCGCTGTAGGGGTAGTTGTCGATCACCTCCTGGAAGAGCTCGATCGCCTGCGCGGAGTCCACGTCGCGAAAGAGCAGGAGCACCCGCCGCCCCTCGAGCACCTCGAGCCCGCGCTGGTAGTAGCTCTCCGCCGTGGGCGGGGCCTCGTCGAGGGGGGGTGCGCTGGCGCAGCCCGTCAGAAATGCGAGAGTGACGAGGCCCACCCGCGTGGCGCCGCAGAGCCGGGAGCGTTCGGGCAATATTCTCATAACTTATTGATTTATCGAGGATTTTCAGGAGACTAACCAAGCGCTCTGGGTCTGTCAAACTGCCGCGTAGGTGCCGCGGAGGCAGTCCCGGAGCGCTCGCACGAGGAGGATGGATGAGCGATCTCGAGAGTCGAGACCGACGGGTCGTGGAGCGAGAGATGCGCGATCGGAAGATCACTGCGGAGCAGGTCCGCGAGGCCATGGAGCGGCTCCCGGACCTGGCGACGAACGTGCGCACCCTCGACCCCGAAGAGATCGAGAGCTTCCGCCAGGCGCTGGCTCCCGAGGCCGAGCTTCGCGGCGAGCGGATCGAGCGCGCCCTGCAGCGGGCGGTCGCACCTCCGCCTCCACCGCCGAGGCCCGTCCAGGAGTTCGAGCCCGAGGATCTGTGAGGTAGACCAGTGATCAAGTCGCGGCTGGGGACGGACTTCGACGCGGTCGTTCACAGGCTGTTGCCCTTCCTGGTTCGGCTCCGGGTCACCCCCGATACGCTGACCCTGCTCGGGGTCGCCTTCTCCGCGGTGGCCGGCCTGCTCTTTGCGAGCGGGGCGCCCTTTGCAGCTGCCTGGCCGCTCGGGCTGGCGGGGGCCTTCGACCTGGTCGACGGGGTCGTGGCACGCGCACAGGGCACCTCGTCGCGCGCGGGGGCCTTTCTCGACTCGGCGATGGATCGCGTCAGCGACGTCGTGGTGCTGGGCGGCATCGCCTATGGGATGGCGATCTCAGGGGATCGTCTCTCTCTGGCGGTGGCGATCTGGGCGCTCGGTGCGTCGGTGCTCACGAGCTACACGCGCGCGCGCGCGGAGCAGCACCTGACCGACTTTCGAGCCGGCTGGATGGAGCGCGGCGAGCGATTGATCGTGCTGATCCTGGGGGCGCTCAGCGGCTGGCTCGCCGCAGCGCTCTGGATCGTCGCGATCGGAGCGACGCTGACCAGCCTGCAGCGAATCCGGCTCGCCCGGCGGCGACTCGCCGAGCTCGACCGCCGCACGGCCGACCCGGGGTCCCGCCCGCCGACGAGGGCGCCCGCGGGGGAGGCGGAGGGGAGCGAGGCATGAGCGAGCAGGAGGGTTCTCGAGGATTTCGGATGAGCGACCCGGAGCCCGAGACCCCGAAAGGGGCCGCCCCTCCTCCGCCCATCAGCTTCGGGGCCTTCGTCCTGATGCTCTCCACCTCTGCCCGAATCCACCTGGGCGATGCTCCCGCCCCCGGGAGCGACTCGCCGGGCGAGGTCGACCTGGAAGGTGCTCGCCAGACGATCGACATCCTGGAGATGCTCCAGGCCAAGACGCAGGGGAACCTCGAGCCGGAGGAAGAGGCGTTGCTCGCGAGCGTGCTTCATGCGCTGCGCCTGCGCTTCGTCGAGAAGCGAGGGGCGTGAGCGAGCGCTCACCAGCCGCGCTCACGGCAGGGGCCCTGGAGCGAGTGGAGGTCCGCGCGCCCGCCAAGCTCAACGTCGGGCTGCGGCTGCTCTCGCGGCGATCCGACGGCTACCACGAGATCGAGACCGTCTTCGTGCCGCTCGACCTCTGCGACGAGCTCCGGCTGGAGTGGAGCCTGGAGCCCGGAATCGAGCTCCGGGTGCGCGGAGCGGAGCTCCCCACCGGGTCCGAGAACCTGGCCGTTCGGGCCGCCGAGGCCGCCTGCAGTGCGCTCGAGATCGAGCCGCGGCTCCGAATCGAGCTCGAGAAGCGGATTCCGGTCGCCGCGGGTCTCGGGGGCGGCTCTTCCGACGCGGCGGCCGTGCTGCTCGGGGTCGAGGCGCTCGCCGGGCGCGCGCTGTCCCGGGCCGAGCGAGCGGCTCTGGCGCTCGAGCTGGGCGCGGACGTCCCTTTCTTTCTCGAGCCGTGTCCGGCGCTGGGACGCGGGCGGGGCGAGCGCCTCGAGCCGCTCGAAGCGGTCGCAGAGCGCTGGTGGGTCCTGGTCGCGCTGCCCTTCGGGATCTCGACCGCATGGGCCTACCGGGCCGCCTCCGCCGAATTGACGCTCCCGCGGGAGCCGTCTAGTATCGCGGCGCTTCTGGGGCCCTGGGGGCTTCCTTCGTCTCCCTCCAACGATCTCGAGGCGGTCGCAGAGCGTTGTCACCCGCAGATTGGTGCGCTTCGGCGGGCGCTCGAGAGAGCCGGAGCGGCCATGACCGGGATGAGCGGGAGCGGACCCACCGTCTTCGGCGGGTTCGAGAAGAGGGGAGGCGCGGAGGCGGCCGCTCGCGAGGTAGCGCTTCCCGAGGGTGCCAGGGCGATGGCGATTCGGTCCCCGTCGAGCCGGCAGTCTCGGTCTTCGGACAACGGATGGGGCGTCGCCAAGTGGTAAGGCACCGGGCTTTGGACCCGGCATTCGCAGGTTCGAATCCTGCCGCCCCAGCCACGATGGAGAGCCGGCGATGGCGAACAGCATGAAGATCTTCACCGGCAACGCCAACCCGGCGCTGGCACGGGCGATCTGCGCGTACCTGGGTCAGGACCTGGGATGCGCCGAGATCAAGACCTTCAGCGATGGCGAGATCTCGGTCGAGCTCGACGAAAATGTGCGTGGCGCCGACGTCTTCGCGGTCCAGCCCACCTGCGCGCCCTCGAACAACAGCCTGATGGAGCTCCTGATCCTTCTCGACTGTATCCGGAGGGCCTCGTCGCGCCGCACGACTGCCGTGATTCCCTACTTCGGCTACGCGCGCCAGGATCGCAAGCAGCGCCCCCGCACGCCGATCACGGCCAAGCTGGTGGCGGACCTGATCACGGCCGCGGGTGCGGACCGCGTGCTCTGCGTGGACCTGCACGCCGGACAGATCCAGGGCTTCTTCAACATCCCGGTCGACAACCTCTTTGCCATGCCCGTACTGCTCGGCGAGGTCCGCGACCGCGTGCCCCGGGGCGAGCCGATCACGGTGGTCTCGCCGGACGCCGGCGGAGTGGAGCGGGCGCGGGCCTTCGCGAAGCGGCTCGATGCCAAGCTCGCCATCGCCGACAAGCGGCGCGAGCGGGCGAACGTCGCGGAGGTGTTCCGGATCGTCGGCGACGTGCGAGACCGTACCGCGGTCATCATCGATGACATCGTCGATACGGCCGGCTCCCTCACCGAGACGGCCTCGGCCCTGCGTGCCGACGGCGCGTCGAGGGTGCTGGCCGCGATCTCCCATCCGGTGCTCTCGGGGCCTGCCGTCAAACGGATCGAGGAGTCGACCCTCGAGGCGCTGGTGACGACGGACTCCATCCCTCCCCGGAGCGCTGGACCGGATTGCCCGAAGATCGCCGTCGCCAGCATCGCACCCCTGCTGGGCGAGGCGATCCGACGCATCCACAACGAGGAATCAGTGAGCTCGCTCTTCGTCTGAGCGAGGTCGAAGGGGAAGAGATGGAGCGACTCGCTCTCGAGGTCAGTGCGCGTGAGGGGCGCGGGAAGGGGGCCGCCCGGCGCCTGCGGGCGACCGGTCAGGTGCCCGCCATTCTCTATGGAAGCGGCTCCGACCCCGTTCCGCTCGCCGTCGACGCACATCTCCTGGACCGGGTGCTGCTGGAAGGCGCGAACTCGGTCCTCGACCTGCAGGGGTCGGGCACTTCCCAGGGGACGCTGGCCCTGGTCAAGGAGCTGCAGCGCGACCCGGTCTCACGCCGCGTCCTGCACTGTGACCTCTACGTGATCGACGTGCAGAAGAAGGTGACCGTCACCGTTCAGGTTCACTGCGAGGGACGGGCGGTAGGGGTCGAGCTTCACGGGGGCGTTCTCGACACGCTGATCCGCGAGGTCGAGGTCAGCTGTCTGCCGCTCGAGATTCCGGATGCCTTCACGCTCGACGTCTCCGGGCTCGAGATCGGCGATGCCCTCCGCGCGAGCGACCTATCGCTGCCGGAGGGAGTCGAGCTCCTGGCCGATCCCGACCTGACGATCGTCCACGTGGTTGCGCCGCGGGTCGAGGAGGAGGCCGAGGCGGCCGAGGGGGAGGAGGCCGTCGAGGGCGTGGCCCCGGAGGTGGAGGCCGACGCGGGTACAGGGTCGGAGGGCTCCGGCGAGGAATAGTCCGGAGACCTCATGATCCTCGTCGTCGGGCTGGGCAATCCCGGGCGCCGCTACCGGAATACGCCCCACAACCTGGGCTTCCGCGTGTGCGAGCGTATCGCGGAGCTGGGGAGCTTCGACGCCGAGGTCGAGAAGTTCGAGGCCCGATTCCTGCGTGGCCGGATCGATGGAAAGGACACGGGGCTGTTGATGCCGCAGACCTACATGAACCTGTCGGGCGAATCGGTCGCGCGAGCCATGCGCTACCTGCCGGTGACGCTGGACGACCTGATCGTCGTCTTCGACGACATGGATCTTCCGCTGGGACGGCTTCGCGTGCGCCCCGGGGGAGGCGCGGGGGGGCACAACGGGGTGCGCTCCCTGATCCAGTCGCTCGGCACCCAGTCCTTCGCGCGGGTGCGCGTGGGGGTGGGCCGTCCGAGCGATGGGCGCTCCCCGACCGGACACCTGCTCGGACGCATCTCGGAAGAGGACCGGCCCCGCTTCGAGGCGGCGGTCGCGCGGGCAGCGGACGCCGCTCGCTGCATCTGGAACCACGGAGTTGCCGAGGCGATGAATCGCTTCAATGCGGAGCCTGGCGACGATTCGACGGAGGGAACGTCATGAACGGAATCCTGGTCGCGGTAGCCGCATCGGGCGTGCTCGCCCTGCTCTTCGCAGGGTCGCGGGCGCGAAAGGTCGAACGGGCCGACGTCGGTGCCGAACGGATGGCCGAGATCTCGGGCTTCATTCGCGAGGGAGCGATGGCCTTCCTGAGCCGCGAGTACCGTACGCTGGCTCTCTTCGTGGTCGTGGTGGCCGTCCTGCTCGTGGCGGTCAACTGGAGCCGTGGGACCTCGCTGGTCGCCCTCTCCTTCGTGGTGGGAGCCACCTGCTCGGCGCTCGCGGGCTTCTTTGGCATGCGGGTCGCCACCCTGGCCAACGTCCGCACGAGCGCCGCCGCCCGCGAGTCCCTGCCCCGAGCCCTCGACGTTGCGTTCACCGGCGGAAGTGTGATGGGCATGTGCGTGGTGGGCCTCGGAGTGCTCGGGCTGACGCTCCTCTTCCTGGCCTATACGAACACGATCGGATCGAGCATCGCCAGCGTGACCGGCAAGGTCCTCGCGGTGCTGGCAGGGTTCAGCCTTGGCGCCAGCTCGATCGCGCTCTTCGCCCGCGTCGGAGGCGGGATCTATACCAAGGCTGCCGACGTGGGAGCCGACCTGGTCGGCAAGGTCGAAGCGGGGATTCCCGAAGACGATCCCCGCAATCCCGCCTCGATCGCAGACGCGGTCGGCGACAACGTGGGCGACGTCGCCGGCATGGGGGCCGATCTCTTCGAGTCCTATGTCGGAGCGATCCTGGGTGCGATGATCCTCGGGGTTCCCTTCGCGCGCTCCGTGGGAGCGGACGTCGACTCGCAGCTCACCTACGTCGTGCTTCCACTGGTCCTCGCGGGAGTCGGGATCGTCGTCTCGATCGTCTCGAACTTCTTCGTACGCAGCTCCGAGGGCGGCAATCCCCAGGTCGCGCTCAACCTCGGGATCTTCGGCTCCGTCATCGTGATGACGGCGATCAGCTATCCGATCATCGCCGCGCTCACGCCCGTCGGTGCGGCCTCGATCTTCTTTGCGATGGTGATCGGGTTGCTCGGCGGCGTGGGGATCGCCCTCTCGACCGAGTACTACACGGCCGCGGGCCGGGGGCCCGTCGAAGCCATCGCGCGCGCGTCGGTCACGGGGAGCGCGACCAACATCATCGCGGGCCTCGGCCTCGGCATGATGTCGACCGCCATTCCGATCCTGGTGCTCGCCGCGGCCATGGTCGGCTGCTTCGAGCTCGCGGGGCTCTACGGGATCGCCCTGGGCGGCCTCGGGATGCTCTGCACGGTCGGCATCCAGCTGGCGGTGGATGCCTACGGACCGATCGCGGACAACGCAGGTGGAATCTCGGAGATGGCCGGCCTGCCCGAGGAGGTGCGCGCACGAACCGATCGCCTCGATGCCGTGGGGAACACCACGGCCGCCATCGGCAAGGGCTTCGCAATCGGGTCGGCGGCGCTGACGGCCCTGGCGCTCTTCGCCGCCTTTCGGCAGCAGGCCAACCTGCACGAGCTGAACCTCCTCGAGCCCACGGTCATGGCGGGCCTCTTCGTGGGCGGCACGATCCCCTTCGTGTTCAGTGCGCTGTCCATGCGGGCGGTGGGGGATGCGGCGGGCGAGATGATCGAGGAGGTGAGGCGTCAGTTCCGCGAGATTCCCGGCCTGATGGAGGGGACGGCGACGGCCGAGTACGCGCGCTGCGTGGACATCTCGACCTCGGCGGCGCTGCGTCGGATGCTGGCTCCGGGCTTCCTGGCCATCTCGGTCCCCGTGGTCACGGGGTTCCTGGGAAAGGAGGCGCTGGGGGGCCTGCTCGCGGGCGTGACCGTCTCGGGAGTGCTGCTCGCGCTCTTCATGGCCAACACCGGCGGCGCCTGGGACAACGCCAAGAAGACCATCGAGGGTGGCGCCTACGGCGGGAAGGGGACCGATGCCCACCACGCGGCCGTCGTCGGAGACACCGTGGGAGACCCCTTCAAGGACACGGCGGGGCCCTCGCTGAACATCCTGATCAAGCTGATGGCCGTCGTCTCGGTCGTCATTGCTCCCCTGATCGCCTGAGGTCCGATCCCTGAGACCGGGATTCCTGAGACCCTGAGTGGGAGGACCCCGGAAACTGGGGTAGAGTAGGGCTCCCGCTGGAACGGCCGGCGGGCAGCGACGCACATCCTCGGTCCCGGTCGGACATCGGTTCCGGCGGGGGCCCGAAGACCGGGAGGAGGCCCGTGCGCGAGTACGAGCTCGTCTACATCATTCAGCCCGACTGCAGCCCCGAGCGGGAGAAGGAAATCCAGACCCGCGTCGAGCAGGCGATCACCGCCGGAGGCGGGCAGATCCTGCTCTGGGACGACTGGGGCAGCCGCAAGCTGGCCTACGAGATCCAGAAGTTCAACAAGGGCCGCTACATGCTCGTGAGCTTCCTGGGCGGCGGGCAGTTCATTCCCGAGATCGAGCGCGGGCTTCGCCTCGACCCCGACGTGCTGCGCTTCCTGGTGGTGAAGGTTCGCGACAAGGTCCAGGACATCGAGGCGCGCCTGGTCCAGGCGCGCGAAGAGGCGGCCGAGCGGGCGCGCAAGCGCGAGGAGCGCGAACGCCGTGAGGCGGAGCGAGCCGCCCGCGCGGAGCCCGCTCCCCGAGCGGCCAGCGAGGCTCCCCCGGTGCCGGAGGCACCGGGCTCCGCTGCCGACGCTGGGGCGGGACCCGCCGAAGCGCCGGGGACCTCTCGCGACGAGCCCTCGACGGGGTCCCCGGGAACCGAGGAGTAGGAGGAGCCGATGGCCGACGAAACGACGCCCACCGAGAGTCCGACCCCTGCCGAGGGCCCGACGCCCGCCGAGAGTCCGCCCGCCGCGCCCGAGCCCGCTGCGGGCGAAGAGGTTCTGATCGTCCGGCGGCCGATGAAGCGCCGCCGGAAGGGCCGCAAGCTCTTCGTGCGCAGGAAGGTCGATCGCTTCGACTCCGATCAGACCCTGACGATCGACTACAAGGATGCGAAGCTCCTGCGGACCTTCCTGACCGAGCGCGGCAAGATCATTCCGCGGCGGATCACCGGGAACTCCGCGAAGCACCAGCGCGAGCTGACGCTCGCAATCAAGCGGGCGCGCCACATTGCGCTCCTGCCCTTCACCTCCCAGCACCAGTAGGCGGGCTCTGTGGTGGAAGTCATCCTGACCGAGGACGTTCCCAAGCTCGGACAAGCGGGAGACGTGGTGCGTGTCCGTTCGGGCTATGGTCGGAACTACCTGCTACCGCAGGGCAAGGCGATGCTGGCCACGCGCGGGCGGGTGGCCGACCTGGAGCACAAGCGCCGCCTGATCGAAGAGAAGCAGCGCAAGCTGGTCGGGGACCTGCAGGGCGTCGCCCGCCAGCTGGACGGGACCGAGATCGAGTTCGAGATGAACGCGAGCGCGGAGGGAAAGCTCTTCGGATCGGTCACGCTCGCCCGGATCGCCGAGGAGCTGGCCACCCGCGGCTTCTCGCTGGATCGGCGGAAGATCACGCTGGCCGAGTCGATCAAGCGGGTGGGGGACTACGACGTCACGATCAAGCTCCATCGGGAGGTCGAGGCGGCCATCCGGGTCCGGGTGGTCTCCAGCGGTACCGAGCCCGAGATGGAGCCCGAGGTGGCCCCCGAGATCGGGCAGGCCGTGGGCACCGGCGACATCGACGAAGAGTAGACTCGAGGGCAGAACCGTCTCGGGCCCAAGGGGGGAGGCCTTGAAGGACCGCAAGCCAGAACAGCTCCCGGGTCGCTCCATTCCCTCCGATCCCGAGGCGGAGCGGGCCGTGGTCGGGGCCTTGCTGCTCGACCCGGATGCCCTCTACAAGATCCAGGACCAGATCCGGCCCGAGCACTTCGACGACAAGCGCCTGAGAATCGTCTACGAGGCGTGCGAGAGCCTTCTCGCCCGGGGTCTGGGCCTGACCCTGATCACACTTCGCCATCGGCTCGAGGAGCACGGCCAGCTCGAGGCGATCGGCGGTGCCGGCTTCCTGGCAGAGCTCGCCGAGTCGGTGCCCACGGCGGCCCACATCGTCCACAACGCGTCGGTGGTTCGCGACAAGGCACTCGCCCGCTCGCTGATCCGAACCTGCGAGAGCATCGCGGCGCGGGGCTACGATGCTGCTACCCCGGTCGGGGATCTGCTGGAAGAAGCGGAGCGCGAGGTGATGAAGATCGCCACCGGGCAGGCCCGCGCTGCCTTCGTCTCGATCCAGGACGAGCTGAAGCCCACCTTCGAGCACATCAACCAGCTGCAGGAAGGGCTGGTCACCGGAGTCCGGACCAGCTTCGACGACTTCGACAAGCTCTCGGGGGGGCTCTCGGGTGGCGACCTGGTGATCCTGGCGGCACGCCCCAGCGTGGGCAAGACCGCGCTCGCGTTGAACATCGCCCGCAACTGCGCCGTGCTCGGCGGGGGCTGCGTGGGGGTGTTCTCGCTCGAGATGACGTCGAGGCAGCTGACCCTGCGGATGCTCGCGGCTGACGCCGAGGTGGACCTGCAGAGGATCCGCGAGGGGTACCTGGGCGAGCGAGACTGGCGCAAGCTCACGGGTGCAGCAAGCGTGCTGCAGGAAGCGCGGATCTTCATCGACGACCTCGGAGTCTCGACCGTGATCGACATCTCGGCGCGCGCTCGCAGGCTGCACCGAGAGCATGGCGTGTCGTTGCTCGTCGTGGACTACATCCAGCTCATCCAGGGAGGTCGCGGCGGGACCCGTCGCGAGCAGGAGGTGGCAGAGACGACCCGAGCCCTGAAGCTCCTCGCCAAGGATCTCGACATTCCGATCCTGGCCCTCTCCCAGCTGAACCGCGGGCCCGAGCTTCGCCCCAACAAGCGGCCGCTGCTGGCGGATCTGCGCGAGTCGGGAGCGATCGAGCAGGACGCGGACATCGTCTGCTTCATCTATCGCGACGAGATGTACGATCCCGAGTCACCCGATCGCGGCATCGCGGAGCTGATCGTGGCCAAGCAACGCAACGGGCCGACGGGGGTCGTGCGCCTGCAGTTCGACTCCCAGTTCACCCGCTTCAGCAATCTCGCCGGTCGGGAGCCCGGGCCTCCCGAGCAGGGGTTCGACAGGCCGCAGGGCGAGGGGGCGCTCGGCTTCGAGACGGGAGGGCTGGAGTCGCCCTTCGAATGAGCTCGCGGCCCGCGCTGATCCGCCCCAGGCCCGCTCCGCGCGGCTCCACCGTCGGAATCTGTGCCCCGGCGGGGCCGGTGGATCCCCAGGCCCTGGAGCGCGGCGTCGCCTGGCTCGAGTCGCAGGGCTACCGGGTCCGCCTGGCGCGCCACCTCCGCCAGCGACAGGGGTACCTGGCGGGGCGCGACGCGGAGCGCCGCTCCGATCTGCTCGAGCTCGTTCGCGCGCCCGAGGTGCGCGCCATCGTCGCGGCGCGGGCGGGCTACGGGACCGGTCGGCTCCTGGGCGGAATCGACCCCGCGGAGCTGCGCGCGTCGCGCACCGCGGTGATCGGGTACAGCGACGTCACCCAGCTCCTGGTCTACCTGCGCGAGCGCGCCGGGCTCGCGTCGATCCACGGGCCCATGCTCGAGCGGAGCGACCTCTCCGAGCCCGCTCGCGAGCGCTGGCTGGCCCTCCTGCGCGGCGAGCCGGCGGCGCTGGCGCCGATGGCGGGAAAGAGGCTGCGCCCGGGTCGCGCGCGTGGCCCCCTGGTGGGCGGAAACCTCAGGACCCTCGTCGCCAGTGTCGGCACCCCCTGGCAGCCGCACCTGGAGGGCGCGGTGCTCTTCTTCGAGGAGGTGAACGAGCCTCCCTACGCGCTCGACCGCATGCTGGTCCAGCTGCGGGAGTCGGGGCAGCTGGCCCGCGTGGCTGGCGTGGCCGTGGGTCAGCTCGTCGATTGTGAGTCCGATCGCTACCCTGGGGTCTCGGCTCGCGACGTCATCGACGAGCTGCTGGCGCCCGCGGTGGATGGGCCGATCGTCGTGGATCTGCCCTTCGGCCACGTTGCGGATCATCACGCACTGGGGGTGGGCGTGACGGCCGAAATCGATGGCGACGAGGGCCGCTTGCGGATGCTGGAGCCGGTCGTCGAGTCGCTGGGAGCGGAGGAAGGGGAGTGAGGCTGGCCGCAGTGCGCCGCAAGCTCGAGCGCGTGGATCGCCTGGTCACGCGCGCAGTAGAGTCCGGCCAGACGTCCGGCTGCGTCGTCGTCGCGAAGCAGGGCGAGGCGCTCCACTACGAGGGTCACTTCGGGCTCGCCGTGCAGACGCCCGAGCGCCACCCGGTCCGGCTCGAGACGTACTTCGACCTGGCGTCGCTCACGAAGGTCCTGGCCACCACCCCCGCCATCCTGCTCCTGATCGCCGACGGCAAGCTGCGCCTCGACCAGCGGGTCGCCGACCTCGTGCCCGGCTTCGGCGAGCACGGCAAGGGGGAGATTCGCGTCCGCCACCTGCTGGCGCACAGCTCGGGCCTGCGGCCCTGGCGCGCCTACTTCGACGACCTCCGCGAGCGGGAGCTGCGTCGAGGAGAGCGCTGGCTCGCCACGCCGGCGGCCCGCGACGCCATCGTGACGCGGATCGCGCGCAGCGCGCCACTGCACGATCCTGGAGAGGCTGCGGTGTATGGAGATCTCGGCTTCATCGTGCTCGGTGACCTCGTCGAGCGCGTGTCCGGAGAGACCCTCGATCGCTTCTGCGCGCGCCGGATCTTCGAGCCCCTGGACCTGGGCCTGCACTTCAACCGGCTCCCCTTCGAGGGGGATCGCAGGCGCTACGCGGCGACGGAGGAGTGTGCGTGGCGCGAGAAGGTGCTCTGGGGCGAGGTCCATGACCCGAACGCCTGGGCGATGGGCGGCGTCGCGGGACACGCGGGGCTCTACGGGACGGCGAGCGACGTGCTGCGCTTCGGACTCGAGATGCTCGCCGCGGACCGTGGGGAGAGCGCGCTCTTTCCGAGGGAGCTCACGCGCCAGTTCTTCGAGCGCCAGCCGCAGCCCCCGCAGAGCGATCGGGCGCTCGGCTGGGACACCCCGACCGAGGGCCACTCGACCTCGGGAAGGCACTTCTCTAGGCGTTCGATCGGACACACGGGCTTTACGGGGACCAGCCTCTGGATCGACCTCGAGCAGGGCGTGGTGGTGGCGATGCTCGCCAACCGCGTGCACCTGGTGGCGAAGCGCAGCCGCTTTGCGCTGCGGCCGCAGGTGCACGACGCCCTCCGGGAGGCCTTCGATGCCGCCTGAGACGACCCTCCTCGGCTCGATCCGCCACATCCACCTGGTCGCGGCGGCCGGGACGGGCATGGGAACTCTCGCCTGCATGCTCGCGGAGCGCGGCTTCCGGGTCACCGGGAGCGATCGCGCGGCCTATCCGCCCATGAGCGACCAGCTGGAGCGGGCCGGTATCGAGCTCAAGAAGGGCTTCGCGGCCGAGCACGTGCTCGACGACCCGCCCGACCTGATCGTGATCGGCAACGCGGTGCGCCGCGACAATCCGGAAGCCCGCGCCGCACTCGAGTCGGGGATTCCCTACCGATCGTTTCCGGATGCGGTCCAGGAGCTCTTCATCCGCGATCGCCACTCGGTCGTGATCGCGGGGACCCACGGCAAGACGACCTGCACGAGCATGCTGGGACACCTGCTGACCGAGACCGGACGGGACCCCTCGGTCCTGGTCGGGGGCGTGGCGCAGAACGGGGGTGCGAGCTTTCGACTCGGGGAGGGCGAGCACTTCGTCGTCGAGGGCGACGAGTACGACACCGCGTTCTTCGACAAGACTCCCAAGTTCCTGCACTACGCCGCGCGCTCGGTGCTGCTGACGTCGTGTGAGTTCGATCACGCCGACATCTATGAATCGATCGAGCAGATCCAGACCGCGTTTCGCGAGCTGGTGACCCGCCTTCCCGACGACGGGAGGATCCTCGCCGCGACCGATGTTCCCGCCCTGCTCGAGGTGCTCCGCGACGCGCGGGCTCCCGTGCAGGGCTACGGCTATGGGGACGCAGCCCTGTGGCGCCCGAGCGACGTGACCTTCGATGGGAGGGGCTCCCAGTTCACCCTGTGGCGGGGCGAGAAGCGCCTGGCTCGGGCCCGGATCCCGCTCTGGGGTCGACACAACGTGGAGAACGCCCTCGGCTCGCTGGCCCTCGCAATCGAGCTGGGAGTCGACCCGGAGGAGGGAGCCCGTGCCCTGGAGAGCTTCTCGGGCGTCCGGCGGCGCCAGGAGCTGCGCGGCGAAGCCGGGGGAGTGGTCGTCATCGATGACTTCGCGCACCATCCGACGGCGGTCCGCGAGACGATCGCCGCGATGCGAGCGCGCTTTCCGGACCGTCCCCTGATGGCGCTCTACGAGCCCCGCACGAACACCAGCCGCCGACGCTTCTTCGAGGAGGAGTACGTCCAGGCGCTCCGAGCCGCGGACCTGGCGATCGTGGCCGAGGTCTATCGCGCCGACGAGATCGCTCCGGACGATCGGCTTCGGCCCGAGGTGGTCGTGCAGGGGCTGCGCGAGGGGGGGACTGACGCCGAGTTCCGGCCGGGGGTGGAGGACATCATCGAGACGGTCCTCGAGCGTCGCTCGGGTCGAGACGTGGCGCTGGTTCTCTCGAACGGGGACTTCGGAGGCATCTGCGAGCGGCTGCTGGCGCGCCTCGGCCGCGAGGGGGAGGGCTGATGGCCGATCGCCTCCCGGCTACCCAGGTTCGCAAGGGTCATATCGTCGTGCACGAGGGTGCGCTCTTTCGCGTGGTCGACTTCGAGCACCGGACCCAGGGGCGCAAGCAGGCCTTCGTCGGAGTGAAGCTTCGCAACCTGGCCGACGGCACGCAGCGCGAGCTCAAGCTCTCGTCCAACGACGTACTCGAGCGTGCCAGGATCGACACGCGCGAGATGGAGCTCCTGTACACGGATGGCTCGAGCTACGTGTTCATGGACGGCGAGTCGTACGAGCAGAGCGAGCTAGGCTCGGACCTGGTGGACTCCCAGGCCGCCTGGCTCAGCGAGGGCATGCGGGTGACGGTCGAGTTCCACGAAGGCCGGCCGATCGGAGTGCAGCTTCCCCGGTCCGTCGAGGTCGTGGTGGCCGAGGCAGAGCCCGTGGTGCGGGGCCAGACGGCCGCGCGCTCCAGCAAGCCCGCCACCCTGGCCAACGGCGTCGCGATCCAGGTGCCGACCTTCGTCCAGGCGGGCGACCGGATCCGGGTGGACACGAGTGACGGCCACTATCTCGAGCGGGTCCAGTAGCGCGAGGGGGGGCGTGCTCCGCCTCCTGCTGCTGGCGCTCCTGATCGGGCCGGTCTCCGCCACTCCCGCGGCCGGCGCGCCAGCGGCGGCGGGATCGCGCTCCACGGTGATCCTGCTCTCGTGGGACGGGACGCGCTGGGACTATCCGGACCGCGGATCGCTCCCGGGTCTCGAACGAATGGCACGTGAGGGCACGCGCGCGGAGCGTCTGATTCCCGTGTTTCCTACGAGCACTTTTCCCAATCATGTGACGCTGGCGACGGGGGCCTACGTCGAGCGCCATGGCATCGTCGCGAACTCCTTCGTCGACCGGAAGCGGGGACGCTATCGCTACGCCGCGGACGCCAGCTGGATCGAGGCCGAGCCGATCTGGGCGGCTGCGGAACGCCAGGGGGTGCGAAGCGCCACCTACTTCTGGGTGGGCTCCGAGAGCGACTGGCATGGCCTACGTGCGAGCGATCGGATCAGCCCCTTCGACGGCTCCGTCGACGAGAAGACCAAGGTGGACCAGATCCTGGCCTGGCTCGACCGGCCCGACGCGCGACGGCCCCGGTTGATCCTGAGCTGGTGGCACGGCGCCGACGAGGCCGGCCACCGCTGGGGCCCCGATTCCTCGGCCGTGCTGCGCGCGCTCGAGACGCAGGACGCCGCGCTGCAGCGGCTGCTCCGCGGCCTCGACGCGCGCGACGCCTGGCCGCACACCACGCTGATCGTGGTGAGCGATCACGGCATGACCCGGGTCACGCGACGAATCGACCTGCAGGGGGCGCTGCGTGCGAGGGGCCTTCGAGCCCAGGTCGAGTACGGCGGCGGCTTCGGCTACGTCGCGCTCGAGCGGAGCGAGCGGATCGACGAGGCGCGCGTCCTGCTCGAGGCTCTCCCCCACCTGCACGCCTGGAGGAGCGACGCCCTGCCCGCGGCGCTCCACGCTCGCGTTCCCGGCCGAACGGGCGACCTGACCGTGGTGGCCGATCCACCCTTCGCAGTGCTGCGTCCGCCCGGGCTGGGCGCCCGCCTGCTCGCGTGGCTGCGGAGGATCCTGCGCCGCCCTGCCGGGATGCACGGCTATCCTCCCGACGCCCCCGACATGCATGCCATCCTGTTCGCCCTGGGCCGCGGAACTCCCCGCGGACTGCGCGCCGGCCCGGCACGCAGCCTCGACGTAGCGCCCTCGATCGCTCGCCTGCTCGAGATCGATCCTCCGAGCGACGCCCAGGGGCTGCCCTTCGACTGGCTGGAGCTCGATCGGGCTGCGGCCCCGGGGACGATCCCCCGGCAGCCCTAG
>JBHHYV010000014.1:0-46106 GCA_046757685.1 Myxococcota bacterium | reverse complement strand
AGTACAAGGCGCAACGCCCCGAGACGCCCGACGCGCTCAAGGTGCAGTCGCCCTGGGCGCCGAAGATCTGCGACGCGCTCGGCCTCCCGTCCCTGTCCGTCGAGGGGTTCGAGGCCGACGCCCTCCTGGCCACGCTGGCCGCTGCGTGCTCCAGCGCCGCCCCGACGCCGACGCCCACGGCGACGCCCGTGCCCACGCCGGCCGGCTCCACATCCGGCGCCGGCGCACCGCAGCCGCTGCCGCCGGACGAGGTCGCCGGGGCCCGGGAGAGCTGACGGTGCCCAGGCGCGACGACATCGAGACCATCCTCCTGATCGGCTCCGGGCCGATCGTGATCGGACAGGCCTGCGAGTTCGACTACTCGGGCACCCAGGCCTGCAAGGCCCTGACCGAAGAGGGCCTCGAGGTCGCGCTCGTCAACTCGAACCCGGCGACGATCATGACCGACCCGGACTTCGCGCACCGCACCTACATCGAGCCGCTCAGCCTCGAGACCCTGACCGCGATCCTCGAGCGGGAGCGCCCGGACGCCGTGCTGCCGACGGTGGGCGGCCAGACGGCCCTCAACCTGGCGGTCGAGCTGGCGGAGTCCCACGTCCTGGATCGGCTCGGGATCGAGCTGATCGGCGCGCGGCTCGAGGCCATCCTGGCTGCCGAGGATCGCTCGCGCTTCCGCCGGGCGATGGACGAGATCGGTCTCGCGGTCCCGGAGTCCGTCACCCTGCACTCCATGCGGGAGGCGGCGCGCGGTCTCCAGGTCACGGGGCTACCGGCGATCCTACGGCCCAGCTTCACGCTCGGGGGGACCGGAGGCAGCATCGCGCGAACCGAGGAGGAGTACCAGCGGCTGCTGGATTGGGGACTGCGCCAGTCCCCGCGCAGCGAGGTCCTGGTCGAGCGTTCCGTGCTGGGCTGGAAGGAGTTCGAGCTCGAGGTCATGCGCGATACGGCTGACAACGTCGTGATCGTCTGCTCGATCGAGAACTTCGATCCGATGGGCATCCATACGGGCGACTCGATCACGGTGGCGCCCGCCCAGACGCTCACGGACCGCGAGTACCAGCGGCTGCGCGACGCTGCGCTGGCGATCATCCGCAAGATCGGGGTCGATACGGGGGGCTCGAACATCCAGTTCGCGGTCCACCCCCGGACGGGCGAGATCGTGGTGATCGAGATGAACCCGCGCGTCTCGCGAAGCTCGGCGCTGGCGAGCAAGGCCACGGGCTTTCCGATCGCGCGGATCGCCGCGAAGCTGGCTCTCGGGTACCGGCTCGACGAGATCCCCAACGACATCACCCGCGAGACGCCGGCGAGCTTCGAGCCGACGCTCGACTACGTGGTCACGAAGATTCCCAGGTTCGCGTTCGAGAAGTTTCCCTCGACCGACTCCCGGCTCGGGGTGCAGATGAAGTCGGTCGGCGAGGCGATGGCCATCGGACGGACGTTTCGCGAGTCCCTCCAGAAGGCGCTGCGCTCTCTCGAGATCGACCGCTACGGGCTCGATGCCCCCAGGGTCGACGCCTCGGAGCTGGAAGACGCGCTGCGCCGGGCGCGCCCCGGCCGCCTCTTCGCGATCGCGCAGGCGTTCCGCCAGGGGCACCCGATCGAGACGATCGCCTCCTGGACCGCGATCGATCCCTGGTTTCTCCACCAGGTGCGAGCGATCGTGCGCCAAGAGGAGGCAATCGCGGCAGCCCCGGACGCCTTCGATCTGCGGGCGGCCAAGCGCGCGGGCTGCTCGGACCGTCGCCTCGGCGAGCTGGTCGGCAGCGATGAAGGGGCGATTCGCCTGCGACGGCAGCGCGAGGGAGTTCGGCCGGTCTTCAAGCGCGTCGACACCTGTGGTGCGGAGTTCGAGGCCCACACCCCCTACCTCTACTCCACCTACGAGGACGAGTGCGAGGCGGATCCCGTCGATCGTCCGAAGGTACTGATCCTGGGCGGCGGCCCGAACCGGATCGGCCAGGGGATCGAGTTCGACTACTGCTGTGTCCATGGCGCCTTCGGCCTCGCGAAGGACGGCTTCGAGACGATCATGCTCAACTGCAACCCCGAGACGGTCTCGACCGATTACGATACCTCGGACCGGCTCTACTTCGAGCCGCTCACCCTCGAGGACGTGCTCGCGATCGTCGAGTGCGAGAAGCCGACCGGGGTCATCGTGCAGTTCGGGGGGCAGACCCCACTGCGCCTGGCGGTGGCTCTCGAGCGCGCCGGAGTACCGATCATCGGGACGAGCGCAGACGCGATCGACCGCGCCGAGGACCGCGAGCGCTTCTCGGTGTTGCTGGACCGGCTCGGACTGCGCCAGCCTCGGAGCGGGACTGCGCGCACGCTCGAGGGCGCCTTGAAGCTCGCCGACGAGATCGGCTACCCGGTGCTGGTGCGTCCCTCCTACGTCCTGGGGGGCCGCGCGATGCAGATCGTGCACACGTCGGAGGAGCTGTGCGGCTACATGACCGAGGCCGTCGAGGTGAGCCCCGAGCACCCGGTCCTGGTCGACCGCTTCCTGCCCGACGCCATCGAGATCGACGTCGACGCCATCTGTGACGGCGAGCGCGCGGTGATCGGCGGGGTGATGGAGCACATCGAGGAGGCGGGCGTCCACTCGGGCGACTCGGCCTGCTCGCTTCCCCCCTACAGCCTCTCGGCCGAACGGGTCGACGAGATCCGCGCGGCGACCTGCGCGCTGGCCCTGGAGATCGGCGTGCGGGGGCTGATGAACGTGCAGTTCGCGGTGGCCCGCGACCAGGTCTACGTGCTCGAGGTGAACCCGCGCGCGTCGCGCAGCGTTCCCTTCGTCTCGAAGGCGATCGGGGTTCCGCTGGCGCAGCTCGCAGCGCGCGTGATGGCCGGCAAGACCCTCGCCGAGCTCGGATTCACCCGAGAGGTCGAGCCCGCGCACGTCTCCGTCAAGGAGGCGGTCTTCCCCTTCGTGAAGTTCTCCGGGGTCGATACGCTGCTCGGGCCGGAGATGAAGAGCACCGGCGAGGTCATGGGGATCGACCACGACTTCGGACGCGCCTACGCCAAGGCGCAGCGGGCCGCCGGGAACGAATTGCCGGCGCGCGGAACGCTCCTGGTCAGCGTGCGGGACGCCGACAAGGATCCGGTGCTGCAGGCCGTCCGGACCCTGGGCGACGGAGAGTTCCAGATCTTTGCGACCCGCCGCACCGCGGCGTTCCTGAGGGCCCATGGGGTCGACGCACAGACCGTCTTCCGCGCAGGCCGGGGCACCCCCGATACGCTCGAGCTGATTCGCGGTCGCCGCGTCGACCTGGTCCTGGTCACGACCCAGATCGGAGACCCCGATGCGGCGCGGGACTCGCATTCGATGCGCCGTGCCGCCCTCGAGCACGGCGTGCCCTACTTCACCACCGCGGCCGGTGCGCGCGCTGCGATGCTCGCGATTCGCACGCTCCGGGAAGGCAACGCTCCGCCGATCGCCCTCCAGGACCTCTACCCGTCTCCGGCGACCGGCGCCGGCCCGGGATCGCGCCGATCTCCGGACGTCTCCGCCCCACCCGAGCCCGGAGACGTCCCCGTGCCGCGCTCCGGAGACCTCCGCCTCCCGCGCTGATGGGGCGCTTTCGCGAGGTCGCGGATCGCCTTCGCCACGGATTCGAGCGAGCCGACCGGGAGGCCCTCGAGGGCGCGCTCCGGGAGGGGGCGAGCCTGGACGTGCCCCCCGGGGTCCGAGCGCGCCTCGAGGGCGCCCTGCAGCGCGTCGAGGCCGGAGAGGCGCTCGAGGGGATCGAGAGACCGATCGCGCCGCTGCTCGACCCGGCCTATCCCGCGCGAGCCCTCTCGCTCCCGACCGACCGGGTTCCGGGGGTCGGGCCCAAGACCGCCCAGGCGCTCTCGCGGCGAGGGCTCGAGACGGTGGAGGACCTGCTCTTCTTTCTGCCGCGCTCCTACGAGGACCGCCGCCGTCTGCTCTCGATCGCGGAGCTCGAGGTCGGCCGCCCCGCCAGCTTTTCCGGGACCGTGACCGAGGCGCGGAGCGTTCGCCCGCGGCGCGGGCACGGCTTCTTCCAGGCGACGGTCAGCGACGGCACCGGTGCGGTCGCGCTGCGCTGGTTCCGGGGAGTCGCGAGCTTCCAGGAGCGGATCAAGCCGGGGGTGCGCCTTCTCGTGTCGGGCCACGTCCGCCGCTACCGCTACGCGCTCGAGCTGACCCACCCCGAGGTCGAGATCCTGACCGAGCGAGCCGCAGGCGAGAGCCACGCCCGAATCGTCGCGCGCTACCCGGCGGTCGAAGGATTGCCGCCGCGGACGCTGCGCCGCATCGTCGAGGGCGCCGTCCGCCACGCGTCGGACCTCTACTCTTCGCAGCTTCCCGGCGAGGTGGCCGAGCGTCTCGGGCTACCCCCCGTCGGTGAGGCCCTGCGGCGGGTCCATCTGCCGACCCCGGACCTGGACCCCGAGGCCCTCGCGGCCCGGCGCACGGACTTTCATCGGCGGCTCGCGGCCGAGGATCTCTTCCTGCTCCAGGTCGGTCTCGCGCTTCGCCACGCGCAGGTCTCCCGTCGCTCGACCCGGCCGCTCGCTCCCGGTGCCCCTGGCGTCCGGCGGGCGCTCGAGGCGCTTCCCTTCCAGCTCACCGGGGATCAGCGTCGCGCGTGGCGCGAGATCGCGGACGACCTCGGCCGCTCGAGCCCGATGAGCCGCCTGCTCGTGGGAGACGTGGGAACGGGCAAGACGGTGCTCGCCTACCTGGCGGCGGTCGCGGCGCGCGAGGCGGGGGCCCTGGCCTGCATGGCTGCACCGACCGAGATCCTCGCGCGCCAGCACCTTGCGACCTTGAGCGAGCTGGGTCGACCCCTCGGGGTGCGCGTCCACCTGCTCACCGGCACCACCCCGCCCTCCGAGAGGCGCCAGCTCGGGAGGATCCTGCGCGCGGGCGAGATCGACCTGCTGGTCGGCACCCATGCGCTCCTCGTCGAGGGCCTCGAGCTGCCCCGGCTCGGCCTTGCGATCATCGATGAGCAGCATCGCTTCGGGGTCGAGCAACGCCGCGCGCTCGGGCTCAAGGGAAGCTCGCCTCACGTCCTGGTGATGAGTGCCACGCCGATTCCTCGTACGCTGGCGTTGACGCTCTGGGGCGATCTGGACCAGTCGGTGCTGAGGGAGCGCCCCGCTGGACGCGCCCCCGTTCGGACGCGCGTCGTGCCGCGCTCGGAGGGCCGGCGGGTGCTCGCGGAGGTTCGCCGAACCGTGGCGCGCGGGGAGCAGGTCTTCGTCGTCTATCCCCTGGTCGAGGAGTCCGAGAAGCAGGATCTCCTGGATGCCACGCGCGGCTTCGAGCGCCTGGGCCGCGCCCTGGGCTCGGAGCAGGTCGCGCTGGTGCACGGCCGCCAGGACCCCGCGGCCCGCGCCCGCACGATGGCGCGCTTCGCATCGGGCGACATCTCTGTGCTCGTCGCCACGACCGTGGTCGAGGTGGGGCTCGACGTTCCCGGTGCGACCCTGCTGGTGGTGCAGCATGCGGACCGCTTTGGGCTCGCCCAGCTGCACCAGCTGCGGGGCCGGGTCGGCCGCGGCGCACGGCCGGGGCTCGCGATCCTGGTGGCCGACCCGACCCACGAGGGCGCCGGAGAGCGTCTCGCGGTGCTCGAGGCCACGAGCTCGGGATTCGAGATCGCTGAGGAGGATCTGCGCCTGCGCGGCGCCGGGGAGTGGCTCGGCACGCGACAGGCGGGACACCTTCCGGACCTTCGGCTCGCCGAGCTGCTTCGCCACGGGGAGCTCGTGAGCGGGCTGCGCGACGAGGCGCGCCGGCTGCTGTCGGTCGATCCCGGGCTCGCGGGCCATGCGGGCCTGCGGGAGGCCGTTCGCCGCCGCTGGGGCCACCGGCTGGACCTGGGGAGCGTCGCGTGACGCGCGCGGCCTCCGGCGGCGGCCCCTCGCTTGGCTCTCGCTCGTTTGTCCAATATCCTCGGGGACTTCGATGAGGCATCCCGACGCTCGAACGACGGCCCGAGAAGCCGCCCGAGGCTTCGGTCCCGCGTGCCGCGCGAGGGGCGGGGGCCGCTGCGCGCGGATCCGGGGCGGCTCCTGATGCCGCGCTTTCCCAAGGTCGAGCGCCTGCCCCCCTACGTGCTGAGCGTCGTCAACCAGCTCAAGCTCGAGGCGCGGCGGTGCGGGCGCGACGTGATCGACCTGGGCTTCGGCAACCCCGACCTGGCGACGCCTTCCCATGTCGTCGACAAGCTCTGTGACGCGGCGCGGGATCCCCGCAACCACCGCTACTCGGCGTCGCGCGGGCTGCCGAACCTGCGGCGGGCGATGGCTCGCTGGTATCGGCGCCGCTACGAGGTCGAGCTCGACCCCGAGCGTGAGGTGATCGCGACGATCGGGGCGAAGGAGGGTCTCAGCCACTTCATGCTTGCCGCGATCGGTCCGGGCGACTCGGTGCTCTGTCCGGATCCCTCGTTCGGGATCCACAGCTTCTCGGTGGTGATCGCGGGCGGAGAGCTGGTGCGCGTACCCGTCGAGCCGGTCGGGGAGCTGCTCGACCGCCTCGAGGAAGCCGTGCGCCTGTCCTGGCCGCGCCCGCGCATGTTGATCGCCTCGTTTCCCCACAACCCCACCACGACCTGTGTCGACCTCGCCTTCATGGAGCGCCTGGTCGACTTCTGCGCGTGCCACGACCTGCTGCTCGTTCACGATCTGGCCTACGCCGAGATCTGCTTCGACGGCTACCGGGCGCCGAGCGTGCTCCAGGTTCCTGCCGCCCGGGACATCGCGATCGAGTTCACGTCGCTGTCGAAGTCCCACTCGATGGCGGGCTGGCGGGTGGGCTTCGCGGCCGGCAACGCCGACATGGTCGCTGCGCTCGCTCGCGTCAAGAGCTACGTCGACTACGGGACCTTCCAGCCGATCCAGATCGCCACCATCGTCGCGCTCGACGGCCCGCAGGACTGTGTCGAGGAGAACGCCCGCATCTACCGCGCGCGCCGGGACGCTCTGTGCGACGGCCTCGCCATGGCCGGCCCGACCCCGTCGTGGAAGATCGACCGGCCGCTCGGGACCATGTTCGTCTGGGCCGCGATCCCCGAGCCCTTCGCGGCGCTGGGGTCGCTCGAGTTCTCGAAGCGACTGCTCGAAGAGGCCGACGTCGCCGTCTCGCCGGGGGTCGGCTTCGGTCCCTCGGGCGAGGGGTTCGTGCGCTTCGCGCTCGTCGAGAACACCCATCGGGTGCACCAGGCCGTTCGCAACATCCGTCGGTTCCTCCGCGATGGCTGACGCGGTCCGCGTGGCGCTGATCGGGTTCGGCACCATCGGCCGGGGGGTGGTGCGGCTGCTTCACGAGCAGCAGACCTCCCTCGACCGGCGCCTGGGCTTCCCGCTGCGCCTGACCCGGATCGCCGACATCGACCTCGAGAGCGACCGCGGTGTGCCCCTCGAGGGAATCGCACTGACCCGCGACTGGCGTGAGGCTGCGGGGGCCGACGACGTGGACCTCGTGATCGAGCTGGTGGGAGGCACGGGGATCGCGCGCGAGATCGTCTGCGAGACGCTGCGCTCGGGCCGCGGCGTGGTCACCGCAAACAAGGCACTCCTCGCGCACTTCGGCCCCGAGCTCTACGAGGCGGCTCGCGCGGCCGGGGCGGACCTGGCGTTCGAGGCGAGTGTCGGCGGGACGATCCCCGTGCTGCGGGCGCTGCGCGAGGGCTTGTGTGCGGATCGACTCCGGTCGGTCGTCGGAATCGTCAACGGGACCTGCAACTACGTGCTCAGCGAGATGCGCGAGGCGGGAGAGTCCTACGCCTCCGCGCTCAAGCGGGCGCAGGACCTGGGCTTTGCCGAGGCCGATCCCAGCTTCGACGTCGATGGCAGCGACTCGATGCACAAGCTCGCGATCCTGGTCGGGCTGGCCTTCGGGGCCCACCTCGGCCCGAACGACATCGCGACTCGCGGGATCCAGGCTCTCCAGCCGGTGGACCTGGAGTTCGCCTCCCGCTTCGGGCTGCGGATCAAGCTGCTGGCGCTCGCGAAGCTCCGCGAGGGGACGCTCGAGGCGAGGGTCGAGCCGATGATGATTCCGGAGCAGAGCCTGCTCGCCGGGGTGGGCGGCGCGATGAACGCCATCGAGATCTCGGGCGAGTTCTCGGGACCGACGCTCTACTACGGAGCCGGGGCCGGCTCGCTCCCCACCGCGAGCGCGGTCGTGTCGGACCTGATGGAGCTCGCGCGCGCACTGCGTCTCGGCGCCCAGGGTCGGGTCTCTCCGCTGGGATGTCCGAGCCTCCGGAGCCTGCCGCTGCGCTCGCCCGCCGATGGCGTCAGCGAGTTCTACCTGCGCTTCACCGTGGCCGATCGCCCCAACGTGCTGGCCGGGATCACGGGTGCGCTCGGGGCCCAGGGCATCAGCATCGCCTCGGTGGTGCAGCCGGAGCGGCACGAGTCCGGCGCAACCCCGGTGGTCCTGATGACGCACGAGGCCAAGGAGCCGGGAGTCCGCGCGGCGCTGGCCCAGATCGATCGCATGGGCGATGCGACCGCGCCGACCCAGGTGATCCGGATCGAGCGGGAGATCGCGGGAGCATGAGCGGCGAGGGCGCGTTCGAGGCCGGAGAGCTCCGAGCCTGGTTCGAGTGCGAGAGCCAGCATCCGGGGCGCTGGCCGCTGACCGAGATCCGCTACCGGGGGCCGGATGGCAGCCTGCTGACCGTCCGCCACGACATGGAGAAGCTCAAGGAGCGGCCCGCGCGCGCCTGGCGGGACCTCTTCGACCGACGCGCCCACACCAGCGAGTGGCCCTACGGCTCGGGGGTGTGGGGCAAGCGGGAGCTCGTCTGCCCGGGCATCGACGACGACAACATCATCTCGATGTACGAAGGCCACACCAATCTCTTCTGGGCCAAGCGCCTCGGACACGACCTGGGTCTGGAGGACCTGTGGCTGAAGCTCTCCGGCAACAGCCATAGCGGCAGCTTCAAGGACCTGGGGATGACCGTCCTGGTGTCCGTGGTGCAGCAGATGATCCGCGAGGGCAAGCCGATCCGGGCCATCGCGTGTGCCTCGACCGGCGACACCTCGGCCGCACTCGCCGCCTACGCGGCCTACGCGAAGATTCCGGCGATCGTTCTACTGCCGAGAAACAAGATCTCGATCGCACAGCTGGTCCAGCCCCTCGCGAACGGGGCGATCACGCTCTCGCTCGACACGGACTTCGACGGCTGCATGCGGATCATCCAGGAGATCACCGAGTCGGGCGAGATCTACCTGGCGAACTCGATGAACTCGCTGCGAATCGAGGGCCAGAAGACCGTCGGCATGGAGATCGTCCAGCAGTTCGACTGGGTGGTGCCCGACTGGATCATCATCCCCGGGGGCAATCTCGGGAACGTCTCGGCCCTGGGCAAGGGGCTGCTCGAGCTGCTGGAGCTCGGCATCATCGATCGTCTGCCGCGAATCGTGTGCGCCCAGGCGAGCCAGGCGAATCCGCTCTATCGTAGCTACCAGACCGGCTTCGAGAAGTTCGAGCCGCAGGTGGCCCGTGAGACCTATGCCAGCGCCATCCAGATCGGGAATCCGATCTCGATCTCCCGGGCGATCCGCACGCTGCGCCGCTTCGATGGCATCGTCGAGGAGGCGAGCGAGCAGGAGCTCGTCGACGCGGTGGCCCAGGCGGATCAGACCGGACTCTACACCTGCCCCCACACGGGGGTGGCGCTGGCTGCGCTTCGCAAGCTGGTGGTCCGAGGGCAGATCCGGCGCGGGGATCGGGTCGTGGTGATCTCGACCGCCCACGGCCTGAAGTTCACCGACTTCAAGGTCCGCTACCACACCGGTGTGCTCGAGGGGGTCGACGACCGTCACGCGAATCGGCCCATCGAGCTGGCGGCCGACACGGCGCAGGTGCGGGAGGCGGCGCTGCGAGAGATCGACCGGCGCTTCGCCTGAGGAAGGAGACCCCACAATGTCGATGGATCGGAATCTCGCGCTCGAGCTGGTGAGGGCTACGGAAGCGGCGGCGATCGCCTCGGCTCGCTTGATGGGGCGTGGCGATGAGACCGCCGCCGACCAGGCAGCGGTCGACGCCATGCGCTCGGCGTTGAACCGGATCCGGATGGATGGGACGGTCGTGATCGGCGAGGGGGAGCGCGACGAAGCGCCGATGCTCTACATCGGCGAGAAGGTCGGCACCGGCGACGGACCGGTTCTCGAGATCGCCCTCGATCCCCTCGAGGGCACGACGCTCTGCGCGACCGGAGGGCCGAACGCCCTGTCGGTGATCGCCGCTGCGGAAGAGGGCGGGTTCCTGCACGCTCCGGACACCTACATGGACAAGCTCGCGGTCGGACCCCTGGGACGCGGCCTCGTCGACATCGACCAGAGCCCCTCCGCCAACCTCAAGGCCCTGGCCGAGGCCAAGCGGGTCCCCGTGAGCGAGCTGACGGTCGTGATCCTCGACCGGCCGCGCCACGAGTTGCTGATCGAGGAGGTGCGGGGGGCGGGCGCACGCATCAAGCTGATCAAGGATGGCGATGTCTCGGGCGCCATCGCGACCTGCAGCCGGGGGGCTCCGGTCGACATGCTGCTGGGCATCGGAGGGGCGCCCGAGGGCGTGCTCGCGGCGGCCGCCCTGCGCTGCATCGGGGGAGAGATCCAGGCTCGGCTGGTGCCGCGCAATCCCGACGAGATCCAGCGCGCGCAGCGCATGGGTGTGCGCGACGTCGATGCGAAGCTGGAGATGGACGACCTCGCCTCGGGCGAGGTGATGTTCGCGGCGACCGGGGTGACCTCGGGGGACCTGCTGAGTGGGGTTCGCTTCCGCTCGGAGGGAGTGCTGACCCACTCCATCGTGATGCGGAGTCGATCGATGACGCTCCGCTACATCGAGGCGGAGCACAACTTCCGGGACCGGAGGGCCTGAGCTCCCGCCATGTTCACCGGAATCATCGAGGCCACGGGGCGGGTGGTGAAGCTCGAGCGAAGCGGGGAGCGCGCGTCCCTCGAGCTCGAGGCGGACGAGGCCCTGACGGAGCAGGTCTCGGTGGGGGACAGCATCGCCATCTCGGGATGCTGCCTCACGGTGACCGCTCGCTCGCCGGGGCGGCTGCGCTTCGACGCGGTGGCCGAGACCCTCCGGCTCACCTCGATCGGAGATCGCGTTCCGGGAGACCGGGTGAACCTCGAGCGCGCACTCCGGGCGGACGGCCTGCTCGGAGGGCACATCGTGCAGGGCCACGTGGATGGCACGGGTCGGATCGAGGCGATCGAGCGATCGTCCGGGGAGGTCCGGGTGCGCGTCGGATGCTCTAGCGAGGTCGCCCGCTGGCTCGTACCGAAGGGCTCCGTGACCGTGGACGGCGTCTCGCTCACGGTGGTCGATCCCGATGCCGCCGGCTTCTGGCTCGCCCTGATTCCACACACCCTGCAGGAGACCACTCTCGGAGAGGCCCGGATCGGGACGCGGGTGAACCTGGAGGCCGACGTGCTCGGCAAGTACGTGCTGCACTACCTCGAGCGAATCGAGTGTGCGCGCCCGGCGCCTGAGGGTCCTTGAGCGGTCCGGGGACGCTTATCGGTTGACCGACCCCTCCGGCGGGTGCCAGACTGAGGCCACGAACGCGGATGTGTCACCTGCGCCTACCGATGCAGGCTGATTGCGCCCCCGCTGCAGCTGGCTTCTGCAGGTCGTGGCGCGCGTAGCCAGGAGGGAGCCGGCGATGAGAGACCTCGTGGAGCGGATCGTGTGCGCGCTGGTCGACCAGCCCGATCAGGTTCGGATCACCGAGATCAAGGGCAGCCACGCGCACGTGATCGAGCTGAAGGTGGCGAAGGAAGACCTGGGAAAGGTCATCGGCAAGGGCGGAGCGCACGCCTCCGCCCTTCGGACCCTGCTCGCGGCGGCGAGCGGCAAGGAGAACCGGCGGTATATCCTCGAGATCATCGAGAACTGAGTCGCGACCCCTACGGGACCGTCAGTGAGCGGGCGATTCGCGCCCTGGCGGCCTCTCAGGTCTCGGGGTCGGGCGATTGGGGCGGGCTCTCCTCCGCCGCCGAGGCCGAGGCGGGCGACTCTCCGGCGGACGAGGCTACCAAGGCCGCGAATCCTCCTCTCTGGCTGGCACGCACGGACTTCCTGGGGCTACTCGCCTGCAGCTCCGATCCGGAGCGGGCGGGACGGGTGCTGTGGGAGGTCTGTGAGCCCTGGCTTCCAGCGGTCTCGGCGCTGGCTCGGGAGCCCGCAGCTCTCCTGGCCGAGCTGCCGGAGTGGGCAGCGCTGATCGACCAGCACTCGACGGTCGAGCTCGAACGCGCGGAGGGCGCGACCCGGATCCTCTGGCGCAACCTGCCGGGCATCGGGGCCGACTCGCGGGAGTGCGCCTTCCGGCTCGGGGCGCTGGCCTCGCTGCTCGGGCCCGAGGTCGAGGTGGGGCACCCCTCGTGCCGGGGTCGGGGAGACGCGGAGTGCGCCTTTCGTGTCGCCGGTCTCTTCCCGCGCCGCGATCCCCGGCACGCGCGCGTGCTGCGCGAGGTGATGCTGCTCTCCGGGAGCCATCAGGGCCGGGAGGCGGTCTTTCGCCGGCTCGGCGAGCTCGCCTCGGCGAGCGAGCCCTTCCCCGATATTCACGGGATTCGCGCGGTACGGCGCTTCATGGAGGAGCTCGAAGACGCGATCCTGATCTTCGGGCGCAACCTCTGGGTCCTCGACGCGAACCGCTCGGCCGTCGCCCTGTTCGGAATGAGCGTGGAGGAGCTGCGAGGGTGCTCGGCGCGAGACCTCTTCTCGAGCGCGTCGCTCGCGTCGCTCAAGCGGGCGCTGCCCGAGCTCTACCGACAGGGTTCGTTGCGGGGGCTCGTTCTGGAGGGTCGCGCCCGCGAGCGTCTCGTTCCCCTCGAGGTCGCCGGGCGCGTCGCGGACGGCGGCGGAACCCTGGTGTTCCTGGCCCGCGACATTGGCGAGCACCTGAGCCTCGAGCGGGAGCTCGAGCGCCGCAACCTGCTGCTCGAGGAGAGCAACGAGCAGATCGCGCAGGCCGACCGCCTGAAGTCCGAGTTCCTGGCGAACGTGAGCCACGAGCTGACCACGCCCCTGACCTGCATCAAGGGGTTCTCGCGGCTGCTGCATGCCGACGTCGAGCGGGAGGTGTCCGCCGACGCTCCGCGGCTCGACCACGGTCGCCGCCTGGAGTTCCTCGACATCATGGGTCGCGAGGCGGAGCGCGTCCTCCGGCTGATCAAGGGGCTCCTCGAGCTCTCGACGCTCGAGGCGGGGGGCGCCGCGCTGGATCGCGCTCGAGTCTCTGTCAATACGGTCGTTCGGGAGTGCCTGCTGCTCATGAAGCCCCGCCTCGATGAGCGCGGGCTCAGGGCCGAGTGCCGGCTCGATCCCACCATGCCGCTGGCCCTGCTCGATCCCAACCGCATCAAGCAGGTCGTGCTCAACCTGCTCGAGAACGCAGCCAAGTTCGCACCGGCGGGCGAGACCATCCGGATTCTCACCGGCTCCGACCGCGGACGCATCCGGCTCGTGGTCGAGAACGCGTCCAGCGACCTGGAGGAGGGGGACCTCCAGCGGATCTTCGACCGCTTCGTCCAGCGGGACGGCACCTTCTCGCGCCAGTATGGCGGGGTGGGCCTCGGCCTGAACCTGGTGCGGGCAATCGTGGAGCTCCACGGCGGCAGCGTATCGGCCACGCTTCCGGCGCCCGATCGCGTCCAGCTTGCCGTCGAGCTGCCGACTGCGGCCCACGCGGAGCCGGCTGGCGAGGGGGGCTCAATGCTTTCGCCAAAGCTCCGATAAGAGCCAAACGGGGGGCAGGAGCGAAGGAGCGATCACCGGTGACCAAAGGGCCCAACGAGTTCACGGCGGAAGAGCATCATCGCAGAGGTCTGGCGCTGCTCCAGGGCGGCCATGGGAGCGAGGCCTTCGAGCACCTGAGCCGGGCGTACCTGACCGATCCCCAGAACGCGCGCTTCCGGTCGTCGTACGCGCTGGCTCTCGCCCTGGTCCGGGGACAGTTCCTCGGCGCGGCGGAGCTCGCCCGCGCGGCCGTGCGCCAGGAGTTCTACAACCCGGACCTCTACCTCAACCTGAGCCGCATCTACCTGACCTTCGACATGAAGGCCGACGCGATCCGTTTCCTGCGGCGCGGGCTGATGGTGGACCCCGAGAACGACCGGCTGGCGCGTAAGCTCTCCGATCTGGGAATGCGCCGCCGGCCGCCCCTGCGCTTCCTACCGCGCGGCCACCTGGCCAACCGCATCCTGGGCCGGGTCCAGGCGCGCATGCTGGGACCCTATTCGCCCGTGGAGACGATGACCCAGAGTGCTTGACAACCCCTCGTCGCTGGATAACATCCGGCCCGCCTCACCGGCAACGGAGCCGCAGGCCCGTACGGAGAGTCGTCCGAGGGATCGATGGGAAGCGTGATCAAGAAGCGCAGGAAGAAGATGCGCAAGCACAAGTACAAGAAGCTGCGCGCCCGCAATCGCCACAAGCGCAACCGGGGTCGCTGAGATCGTCTTCCGACTTCGTCTCCCTGCGTGCTCGTTGCCGTTCCTTCCGATCCGCGCCCGCCGATTCGTACCCTCCGACTCGCATCGATGGGATCCATCGGTGCGTTTTTTTTGCGAAATCGTTGACACCCTGAACTGCGAGTGCCTACTGTCTGCTGCAGCAGGAAGCGGAACCCGGGGTATCGAATGAGAAATCGGCTGGCGCAGGTCAAGTTGAGACTGCTTCGACCGATCTCGATTGGAGAGCCCGGGACCGATTCCCGCCGGTTCGCGTTCGTCTCGCTTCCCTGATCTGGGGGATCGGGTGCGGGCGCGGTGACAAGGAACTGCCATAAAGAGGGGGGTTCAGTTATGGCAGCCCGCAAGAAGGCGACTCGCAAGAAGGCGACTCGCAAGAAGGCCACGCGGCGCAAGAAGGCGACGCGCAAGAAGGCCACCCGCAAGAAGGCGCGACGCAAGAAGGCGACGCGCAAGAAGGCGCGACGCAAGAAGGCGACGCGCAAGAAGGCCACTCGCAAGAAGGCGCGACGCAAGAAGGCGACGCGCAAGAAGGCGCGACGCAAGAAGGCGACGCGCAAGAAGGCGCGCCGCGGCTAGGCCCATCGGTCTGGCTGCAGAGCCGGGAAGGCCCCCGTTGCTCGAGAGAGCAACGGGGGCCCTTGTCGTCGGGGCCCGGCCTCGGCTTCGGGCCCCCGCGGGGCGCGTTGACGCGCGCCCGGGGACGGCTACCCTGCCCGCGTGGCGAGAATCACGATCGAGGACTGCATCCGGGTGGTCGAGGACCGCTTCGCCCTGGTGATCATGGCGGGAATCCGGACCAAGCAGCTGATGCGCGGCGCGCGAAGCCTCGTCCGCGCCGAAGAGAACCGTCCCGTCGTGGTGGCGCTGCGCGAGATCGCCGCGGGCGACGTCAAGCCGGATCGCCCGGCGGAGGCTCCCGAAGGCTGAGCTCGTCGGCCGGTCCAGCCGCCGGGCGGGCCGGGTCGCCCCCTCCGCCCGGACTCCCCCTTCGCCCGGGCTGCTCGTGCGCGACGGGCAGGGTGAACGAGAAGCGGGAGCCCCGGCCGATCTCGCTCGAGACGCTGATCGCGCCTCCGAGGCGCTCGAGCAGCGCGCGTACCAGGGCCAGCCCCAGCCCCGCGCCCCGGTACGGACCGCCCCGGTCGCGATCGACCTGAAAGAACTCGTCGAAGATCCGTTCCCGGTCCTCGGCGGAGATCCCGATTCCCGTGTCGGTCACGTCGACCAGCAGCAGGCCCTCCTCGAGGGTCGCCTCCAGCGACACGCGCCCCTGGGGGGTGAACTTCACGGCGTTGTCGAGGATCAGGAAGAGGATCTGGCTCAGCAGGGCCAGGTCGGTCCGGATCTCGACGAGGTCGACCGGGAGGCGCTTCTCCAGGATGACATCCGGTCGCAGGCGGTCGCGCACGTTGAAGATGGCCTCATCGATCACGTCGTAGAGATGGACGTCCTGGAGCTCGGGGCTGACCTGACCCCGCTTCAAGCGCCACAGATCGCGCAGGTTCTCCAGGGTGCGGAGGATCCCGTTGCCATCGTCCAGGGCTCCGCGCAGCGCCTCGCGTGAAGACTCGGCCAGGGTCTCGTGCTCGGTCGAGAGGATCGAGACGAGCCGCTCCAGGATCGAGTTCATGGGCGTGCGCAGCTCGTGCGAGACCTTCTCGATCAGGTCATCGTGGAGCTGCTCGACGCGATCGAGCTCCTCTTCCTTCTTCAGCAGCTCGATGTCCTGGGCGAAGATCTGCTCGGACATCTGGAGCAGGTCTTCGCTCGGCTCGGTCGGAGCTTCGGAAGAGAGAGCGGAGCAGTGGTCGAGCACGAGTGCCAGCTGGTGGAGGATCGAGTCGACCTCCGCCTTGCGCATCCGAGGCCACTCACCCGGGCAGCCGACCAGAACCACGCCGTTGGACGGACCGCTGATCCGCAGCTGGAAGCCGTAGATCCCTCCCTCGGCGCGTTCCCAGATTCGAGGAGGGCCCTCGGGCGCGTCGATCGTGAGGGCCTCGTGCGCAGGCTCGACCTGCTCGCGGAACCGGGCCAGCGAGATTCCGGCGCTCTGGGCATCGCCAGCACAGGCGAATCCGGCCCAGCCGTCGGGCTGATCCGCGGCGGACCCCTTTCGATAGACGAGCGCGAAGCCCGAGAGGATGCCCGCCAGGTGGCGCGCGCCTGCGGCGAGGGCTGCGGGGAGCGTCTCCGGCGAGCTGTAGAGGGCGAGAATCTCCATCGCCAGAGGGCTCCTAGAAGCGCTGGTCCCCACTGATCTCGACGGCCCCGCCCCCTTCCCCGGCCGTCTCGTCGTACCCGGGCTCTCCCTCGAGGGCCAGCTGGGTGTCGAAGTCGCGGGGATTCGAGGCGGCCTCGCGGGCGGTCTCCAGCGAGAGCTTGTTCGCGCGATAGAGATCGAGCAGGTGCTGGTCGAAGGTCTGCATTCGCGAGTTGTCCCGTCCTCGCGCGATGTAGTCGGGAATCTCGACCGTGCGATTGGGGTCGCGGATGCACTCGCGCAGCATGCGGGTCATCCGCATGATCTCGACGGCGGGAACGCGCCCGTCGTTCTGCTTGTTCGGGAGCAGGCGCAGGGAGATGATCGCCCCGATGTTCTCCGCGATCCGCTCTCGCGCGGTTCCGTGCTCTTCGGGCGGGAAGAAGCTGACCAGCCGCCGGAGGGTGGTGACGACGTCCGAGGTGTGGATCGAGGAGAAGACGGCGTGGCCCGTCTCCGATGCCTTGAGCGCGGTCTCGACCGTCTCGGTATCGCGCATCTCGCCCACCATGATCACGTCCGGATCCTGGCGCAGGGCCGCGTGCAGGGCCGAGGCGAACGTGGGGGTGTCGGTTCCGATCTCTCGCTGGGTGATGATGGCGCGGTCGTGCTGGAAGATGAACTCGACGGGGTCCTCGATCGTGATGATCTTGCACTTTCGGGAGCGGTTGACCTCCTGCAGCATCGTCGCCAGGGTCGTCGACTTGCCCATTCCGGTCGCGCCGGTCACCAGCACCATTCCTCGCCGCACCAGCGCGATCTCGCGGAGCGAGGCGGGCAGGTTGAGCTCGTCGAAGGTCTTGATCTCGATCGGAACCACCCGCAGGACGATGTTGAAGTGACGCCGCTCGCCCGAGATGTTGACGCGAAAGCGTCCCTTGCCCGGGATCTCGTAGGCGAGGTCGATCTCGGGGACGTCCGAGAGCGAGCCGACGGCGCTGCCCTCGGTCAGAAGGGCCGCGATCGACTCGGTATCGTCGGGAGTCAGTACCTTGTAGCGGAGCTCGACGAGCTCCCCGTTGAACCGGTAGAGGGGCAGGTAGCCGACCTGGAAGTGGATGTCGGACGCCCCGCGATCGATGCCCAGGTCCAGGAGCCGGTGGAGTCTTTCGCGATCCATTCCGAACCTGCTCCCCTGGCCTCGCTCCCTTCGCTCCCCCTCATCCGAGGGGGTGCCATCCGTCTCCTCCCTTCGGCGAAGCCGGCTTCGCGCTTGATGCTCACCGAGCGCCTCTCTAGGCTCTCGGGATGAAGAGGCTTCTCGGCTGGGGGCTTGCGTTGGCCCTCGCTCCTGCCTGGGGCGGGACGCGCGCCGCGGATGAGCCGACGCCAAAGGCGCCGGCTCATCCGCCCCGGATCGACATCGATCGCCTCTTCGACGTTCCCGAGAGCGCCCTTCCGAGCCGTCCCATCCGGCGCGGGGGACGGGATCGCGAGGGCTGGCAGGACGCCTTCGAGCGTGCGCGGAACGACGTCTCCGTGCTCGAGACCCGAATCGACGAGATCGAGGCCAAGCTGCACGCATTCGTCCAGCCCGACAACCAGTACAGTCCGCTCGGCGGCGCGGCCCGGAGCGATCCCCAGGTGACCAAGCTCCGCCAGCAGCTCGACCGCGATCGGCAGTCCCTCGAGACGGCGCGCCGTCGTCTTCGGGACCTGGACATCGAGGCCGCGCTCGCCGGGGTCCCGAGCGACTGGCGCAAGCCCAGCCCCCCGCCTCCGGCCCCGCCCGACGACGGTCGCTGACAGGCCGCGTCACCCCCGCCGCTCCCTGTCACCCGGACCGGCAGCCGACACGCACTCCCACCCCCAAGCCCCCGGCCCCCGGGTCGGCCGGGTCCGGCACTCGACTTGCGTACGAGGGGAGCATGAGGCGAATCCTCCGCAGCCGGTGGATCGCGCTGGCCGCGGTGTGCGCCACGCTCGCAGTGGCCGGTGTCGTCGGAGTCCGGCCGCTTCCGCTCGAGCCCGGTGTCGTCGAGTCCCAGCTCTCGGAGCTGCTCGGGGGTCAGACCGGGTTCGAGCGGGCCTTCTGGTACTGGGCACCAGAGCCGACGCTGGTCCTCCTCGAGCCGCACTTCGAGAGGACGCTCGGCTCGAGCCTCGAGCTGCAGGTCGCTGCGGGCCGTGGAGAGGCGAGGGGGCTCGGCCTGCTCGACTCGGACGGCTCCAGCGCCTCGCTGCCGGATCGGGTCGATCTGCAGGCGCTCCGGGTCCGGCTCGGCCCGCTGATGCTGGTCCGTGGAAGCGCCTCTCTGAATCGCCGCGGATCCCGTGTGGACCTGCGAGGTCACGCGTTCGGCGGCTGGGGGGGCCGGGTCGATCTGAGCGCGCAGCTCGCCGGCCCGCGCTGGGACTGGGAGGGTGCTTCCGGTCAGCTTTACATCGAGAACCTCGAGACCGCGCTCGGGCGCTCGCCGGCGGGCGAGCCCGGGGGACCGGTCCGCGAGCAGTTCCTGCGGCTCAACGGCGTCGTCTCCGCGAAGCGCGACCCTGGGTCCGCGCAGCGCTTCGACGTCCAGCTCGGCGTTCTCGGCGTCCACGCCAACGCCCCGGGCAGCTGGCTCTCGGCGACGCTGGAGGGCGGGCTCGAGCGCTCCGCTGCGGGGTGGTCCTCGGAGCGGCAGCTGGATGTCCGCGCCACGCTCGGCATCGCGGCCGGAAGCGACGGCAGCCGCGTACTGCGGGGCGAGGCACGGGGCTCGCTCCGGCTCGTGGGAGGGTCGGGCGACGAACGGGCGCGGCTGGCGCTGGAGCTCTCCGACCTGCAGGGCCGGGTCGGCCGCTGGCTCGACGCCGGAGGCCCGAGGAGTGGTCGTCTCGAGGCCGTGGCGTCGCTGCGCGAGGGACGCGTCGACGGTACGCTCGACCTCGGCACGGTTCGCCTGGACCTCCGTCGCGACGGGCGAGGGAGGTGGCGGGTGCGTAGCGATTGGCTGCCACTCTCCGAGCTGCAGCCGATTCTCCCGGCCCTGAGGGCGCTTCCGGCGGGGTCTCGCGGAGAGGCGCGTCTCACTGCCCGCTTCGACGCTGCGCGCGGATGGAGGGGAAAGGTCGAGGCGCGCGCTCTCTCCGTGCCCGTGCGCGACGAGGAGGGAGCGCTGATCTCGACCATCCGGACGGTATCGGCTCGGCTGCGGCTCCGGCGCGACAGCTTCGATCTCCGCGTTCCAGAGCTCTTCATCGGAAGCGAGTCCCTCCAGCTCCGGGTGCGGGGAACGCTCGAGGGCGAGCGTCCCGTGCTCAGCCTCGCTGGAAGCGCCGGCTCTCTCGATCTTCAGCGCCTCGCGCGCGTCCTGGCGCCTCTGATCGGTACTCCCGACACGGAGCTGACCCTCGAAGCCGTGCTCGTCCCGCTGGTCCATGCCCTGCGACGCCATCCGAGTCTGCTCGCGCAGCTTGCCGTCCGCCCCTCCCTGGTGCGCGTACGCGACCTTCACGGGCTGGGGATCGATGCGCGCGACGCGACGATCCGGATCGCGCTGCGCGATCAGCAGCTCGAGATCGCGTGCCGGGAGGACGAGGGAAGATCTCTCGTGGTCGGAGTGCGCGTCGACCTGAAGGGCTGGGTCCCGCGGGTTCTCGGCGACCCCCCCGTCCGGGGCTCGAGTCCGGACGAGACCCCCGGCGTGTAACCCACTTCGCGCCCCCTGCCACGAGGACGCTGCGACGGGCCCCTGGCGGCCTCGCTGCTTCGTCTCTGCAGGCGGTCTTCCTGCGGCACGTCCCGTGCACGAATCGGGGCCGATGCTCGGAGAGAACCTCGTACGTCGCTGCGTCGCCGGGAGCCTCGCCGCGCTCACGATCTCGTGCGCGGCGCCCGGCCTGCATCGGGCCGACCGCTCGAGCGCGGTGCTGACGCAGATCATCGCCGAGCTGCAGCTTCATCTGAGGGACGATCCCTACCGCTACGACCGTTCCCGATCCCCCGGGGGGCGCAACGTATTCGCCGACCTGCTGTGGCGGCTCGATCGGCTGCGCCGGGAGCGAGGCGCATCGGGTCCGCCCGACAACGCGAGCCTCGTGATCGAGTTCGCGCGGGCGCGCGCCCTCGAGAGGCTCCATCGCTACGCCGAGGCTCGGGACGCGTACTCGACGGTGGCCTCCGCCGGAAGCCTGCTCGCGGCGCCCGCGGAGGCGGCGGCGGTCGTCATGGACCTCTTCGCGCGAAGCTCCGTCGATCCTGCCGACGACGCGCGCAGTGGTCCCTCGCGTCTCGCGTTCCTCGATGAGCGGGTGCGCACCTGGACGCAGATCGCGTGGCGACAGCGCGATAGCGTCTGGGGACCGCTCGCTCTCGAGGAGAGCGAGGCCTGGTCGATGCGCCGAGTCGAGGCCTACAGCCGCGAGCGAGGCCCCGAGGCGGCGATCGAGCCGGCCCTGAGGCTCGTCGAGTCCCATCGTGCCTCCAAGCTCTACTCCAGCCACCTGATTCGCCTGGGGGACCTGTACGCACGGGCGGCACGCCATCAGGCGCTCCAGCTCGGCGCAGGACCGCAGGGCTTCGACTCCGCGCGCTACGAGAAGCTGCTCGATCATGCCTTCGTCGCCTACGAGCTGGCCGCCGACGCCCCTCACCCTGCCGCCCGAAGCGAGGCCGAGGGCAAGATCGAGGCCCTCCTCGCCTACCACTCGGGGGTTCGCAACCGTGCGCCGTGATCTTGCAGACTCGGTGCAGGTGGCGATCCGCCTGGTCGTCGCTGTGGCGATCGCCGCCCTGGGAGTCCTCTTCTTCACCGGAAACGCCTATCCCGCCGAGCGGGTCGCGAGCCTGGGGCGGACGGCGCGCGCGCTCGACCCGCAACGCGCGCAGCAGACTGCCCGCGCGCAGGCGCTGCTCCTCTCCTCGCGGCGAGCCTCTCCCGAGGACCACGTGATGCAGGCGCGTGAGATCCTCAGCCGCCACGCGCGAGCGCGCTGGACGAGTGTGGGCTACGCGGTGGCCGAGGTGGCTCTCGACGTCGCGATGGGGATCTCCCCGCGCGGGATCGTGTCGAGCGTCCGCAAGCTCTATCGAGCCGCGTGGAGGCCCCGCTCGCAGCGCGACGCGGAGGAGAGGGCGCTCTCCCGGATCCAGCCCGAGATCCTCTCAGGCTCGACGAGCCCGCGCCTGCGAACGCTTCATGAGCGGCTCGTGCGCGGACAGCGCGGGCGCTCCGCCGCTCGCCGTCTCGACCTGGCGGAGAGGACCCTCGAGCGCGGCGAGCTCGCACTCGCCCGCCGCCAGCTCCAGAGCGCTCGGGCGCTGGGCACCGCCTCGTGGCGGGCCGGCCAGAGAGGTCAGCGGATCGGTCGCCGCCTGGACGCTCGCGAGGAGCTCTCGCGCATCCCCCCTCCTCACCTCCCCGCTCGCTCCTTCCCGGCGACCACACCGGCAGACACGCGCCGCGCGAGTCGGCTGCTCCTGGGACTCGGACCGCTGGGGAGCCGCCGCGATGCGGAAGCGGAGCGTGACTCGGTGCTGGCCGACGCGGTCGCGACCTACCTGGCCGGGGACGCAGAGTCGGCCCTGCGAGCGCTGCGGCAGCTCGCAGAGGGCAGCGACGGAGCGGCGTCGGTGGCGCGCCGCGCGATCTCCGATCCCCGGATCAACGTGAGCGAGACCCTGGCCCGCGCCCAGCGTCGGAGGAGCCTCGACCGGGCCCTCGTGTGGCTGGGCGGTCGCGATCTCGAAGCTCACGCAACCCGCATCTCCCTGGAGGGGCTTCGAGCCTGGAAGGGCACTCTCGACCCGATCAACCTGGTGATCGGCGTTCCCGCGCGCGTTCTTCGAGGGGACGATGCACCGGACCTCGAGCTTCGCCGGGCCGCGGAGCGCTACCTCGAGGTCCAGCGCGGTGGCCCCGGGCGGCGACGGGTCGAGACGCTGCTGGATCGGCTCGAGAACGGGACGAAGGAGCGGACCGGTCGCGTCGCCTTCGTCGACAGCCGTCTCGATCTCGGTCGCGCACGGACGTTCTACCTCCCCGTGACCGCTCGCGAGATCGCGGTTGAGCGCGGTCTCCTCGAGTCCGTGGATCCAGAGCTGTCCACCGGGGCCCGCATTCCCGAGGACGCTGCAGGCGCGTGGATCGTTCCCGTGGCTCGGGCCGAGGGTCTCGCTCGCGAGGAGGCCCGGCGGCTCGTACTGCGGCTGGCGGAGAAGCTGGAGGCGGGCCAGGCGACCGCCGTCGGAGCCCCGACCCGCGAGGCGACCGAGGCCCTGCGGCGGCTCGAGGCGATCCTCGATCGGCGCGACCGGGGTCTCGCCCTTCGACCCTGGCCGCGGGAGCTGCGCCGCGAGCTTCCCGATCTGCCCCGCGCGCTGGCGGATCGCGCTCCCCCCTCGAGGGGGTCCCTCGTGGCCCTCGAGCGACGGCGGCGGAAGCTGCGCGCCTCGAGGTCGCTCGCAGGGGGCACCCGCTGCCCGACCCGCGCCCTCTGCCTCGAGCGCACGCGCCTCTTCGACTCCCAGGCCTACGCGACCCTGGGCGACGACGGGGGATTCCTGATCGCCACGCGCGCGCGGCTCGGGAGACTGGCGCTCAGCCTGGAGCTGGAAGACGCGCTGCCGCGCGCGACGCTCTCGATCCCACTCGGACGCTGGCTGCGGGCGGGATCCTGGCTGCCCGCCGGCGAGGGACTCGGGGCACGGGTCGTGATCGGGCTCGACGGAATCTCGCTCGGACCGATTCTGCCCGGTCCCGATGCCGCATTCGGCCAGGCGCTCACGCCCGGAAGCTGAGCCGCGCGCGCGACCGAGCGCGCCAGCCCCGTCCGGCGCCGTCGACGGGGACCTCCGTCCGCGTCGCTCCGCTACCGACGGGGAGGATCGAGCGACCGAAGGGCCTCGAGAAGGCGATCGACGGCTTCGGGCCGAGCGTTCTCGCCCATCAAGCCGATTCGCCAGATCTGACCGGCGAGCTTGCCGAGGCCTCCCCCGATCTCGATCTGATGACGCTCCAGCAGGTCCCGGCGCACCTGCGCCTCGTCTCGGTAGGGCGGGAGCACGGCGCTCAGCATGGGCAGCTGGTGCTCCGGTGCGACGAGCATCCCGAAGCCCAGCTGTGCGAGCCCCTCGACCAGGCGGGCGTGCGCAGTGCGGTGTCGCTCGAAGCGCGGCTCGAGGCCTTCGTCGTCGATCCTCGCGAGCGCCTCGTCGAGCGCGACGATCATGCTCACCGGTGCGGTGTGGTGGTACATGCGCTCCCGTCCGAAGTAGCGGCCCAGGAGGGTCACGTCGAGGTACCAGCTGGAGACCGGCTGCGCCCTGCCCTCGATCCGCTCCAGTGCCCTCGGTCCGAAGCTCACCGGAGACAGTCCCGGCGGGCACGAGAGGCACTTCTGGGTCCCGGAGTACGCGGCGTCGATCTGCCAGTCGTCGACTCGAACGTCCATTCCCGAGAGGGAGGTCACGCAGTCGAGGACGACCAGCGATCCCCGAGCGCGGGCGTGGGCCGCGACCTCGGCGATGGGCTGGCAGACCCCTGTCGAGGTCTCCGCGTGCACGAGGCTGACGACCCGAGGCCGATGCAGGTCGATGGCCCGGCACAGTCGCTCCGGCGGCACGATCTCGCCCATCGGAGCCTCCACGCGCACTGCGTGAGCGCCTGCGCGCTCGACGATCTCGGCCATTCGCTCGCCAAAGATGCCCGCGACCCCCACGACGGCGGCATCCTCGGGCTCGAGCAGGTTCACGAGGCACGCCTCCATGCCGGCGCTGCCCGTGCCCGAGAGCGGGAGGGTCCTGGGCTGCGTCGTCCGAAAGACCCCGCGCAGGCGCTCCTGCACGTCGTCGAGCAGCTCGAGAAAGGCGGGATCGAGGTGGCCGATCAGCGGCCGGGCGAGTGCCTCGCGGACCGGGGCGGCGACGTTGCTCGGACCGGGCCCCAGCAGGAGGCGCTCGGGGAGTGGGGGGGGCCGCATCGCGCGGAGTATAGGCGGCGCGAGGGGATGCGGGGACCTCGGGCGCTGGCTATTCTGGGCCCCGTCGGGGGGGCGCATGTTCCGGATTCTGATGGTCATCCTCGGGTTCCTCGCGGCGGCGATCTGGATCGACGCCCGCTGGAGTCCCCAGGACCGGGCGCTGACGCTGCGGCTGCGCGCCTCGAGTGAGATCGTCGACACGGTGCGTGCGCGTTCTCGTGCCTTGGGGCGACGCGTCGTCGCCGAGGCCAGGGACCGCCTGGCTCCCGTGGGAGCGGGACCGGCGGAGCCGGAGCGCCGCTCCATGCGCCAGGCGGAGCCGCTCGAGCGCATTACCCCCGAGGACCGGGAGCGGCTGGACCGCCTGATCGCGGAGAAGGCTCGACGGCGGTAGCCGGCGTGCGGGTGCGCTCCGAGCTCGAGAGGGCAGAGGAGGAGAGCCTCGCAGCCTGGGGCATGCGCTCGTCGCGCAGTCGGGGTCGTCTCTACCCCACCGACGAGCCGCCCTACCGAACCGCCTTCCAGCGCGACCGGGATCGGGTGATCCACTCTCGAGCCTTCCGGCGGCTGCAGTACAAGACCCAGGTCTTCATCCATCACGAGGGGGATCACTACCGCAACCGACTGACCCACACGCTCGAGGTGGCCCAGATCGCGCGAACCGTCGCGCGCGCCCTCGGAGCCAACGAGGATCTGACCGAGGCGATCGTGTTGGCCCACGACATGGGACACACGCCCTTCGGTCACGCGGGCGAGCGCGCGCTGCACGCGCTCGCGCGCGGCTGCGGCGGCTTCGAGCACAATCGCCAGAGCCTGCGACTCGTCGACTGGCTGGAGCGGCGCTCGTCGCGCCATCGAGGCCTGAACCTCACGGCCGAGACGCGTGCCGGCATTCTCAAGCACGGCGTCAAGTTCCCGCGACAGGAGCATCCTGTTCCGCTGCCGGACCTGGCGCGGAGCCCGAGCGTCGAGGCGCAGATCGCCGATGCCTGCGACTCGATCGCCTATCACAATCACGACATCGACGACGGTCTGCGGTCGGGCCTGCTCGACTGGGGAGAGCTCAGCGAGGTGCCGCTCTTTCGCGAGGCGCTCGACCAGGCCCGGAAGCTTGGAGAGCGGGAGCCTCGCGGACTTCGCGCCCACGGGATCTCGCGCCTGATCCACCGGCTCGCGACCGACCTGATCCGGGCCAGCGTCGAGCGGCTCCAGGCGGCTCGGGTCGAGTCTCCCGAGGCGGTGCGCGAGCTGGGCGAGATCGTCGTCTGTCTCTCGCCCGAGGTCGCGCAGCGGGCTCGAGAGCTGGGCGCCTTCCTGCGTGAGAAGCTCTACTTTCACTACCGGGTGGTTCGGATGGCGGCCAAGGCCGAAGGGATCCTGAGGGATCTCTGGGAGGCCTACTCGGGCGATCCGCGGCTGCTCCCTCCGACGGTGCTCGAGTGCAACGGCGGCGAGCCTCGGGAGCGGGCCATCGCCGACTACCTGGCTGGAATGACCGACCGCTTCGCGATGGACGAGCACCAGAGGCTCTTCGACCCCCATACCCCCACCTGACGGCTCGCCGGTTTCGCACGCCTGGACTCACCGCGGGTATGTGCGACCGTAAGGCCTTCCAATCGACACATCGAGCGCCTCGCCTGCGGGCGGGGCGAGAGACCGGGGAGACGGCAGATGGCCATGCGAAGAAGGGGAGGGCGCAGCCGATCGACCCAGGGGTCCGGTCTGCTCGAGCGCCTGCGCGCAGCGCGTGGCCTGGCCCTTCGGGACCCTCGTCTCGTAGAGCGAGTCCCGGGTCTGCCCGCCGGCATCGAGCTGGGAGTGGCGCGCGCCGAGGGCGAGCGCAGCGTGGCGCTCGCTCTGGCGGCCCGCGACCGGGGCGATCTGGTCGGGTGGGGACGAGTCGCCGCGGGCCTCGAGCAGCCGAACGGACCGTGCGAGACCTGGCTGGTCGCGCCCGCGTTCTCGCGGGACACCCGCGAGGCCGCGGCGTGGCTCGCCGAGCGGGGCTCGACCCATCACCTGGTCTCGCTTCCGTCGCTCGCCAGCGCGGCCGACGAGCCCCACGCCGAGGAGGTCTTTCCCATCTCGGCCCGGATTCCCTGGGCGGGTTCGCCGAGCCTCGGGGCACGCCTGCTCCGGGTCCTGGATGGCGCGGCCGCGCTGGGCGGCGTCGGAGCGCTCCGCTCGATCACCGGAGGCTACGCGCTCTACCTGGGTGGGCGAGCCGTGCTGCGGGTGCATCCGGATGGGGATGGTCTCGCGGTGAGCCTGCTGGCGCCCGAGCGCCGGGAGATCCAGGTCACCGAGGACGGGGTCGCGCGCTGGGCGGTCGAGCTTCACGAGTCCATCGCCGAGATGACGCGCGACCCGAGAGTCCTGGACCGCGCGCTCCTCGAGCGCGAGGCGGCCGCGCGGGCGGCGGCGGAGCGGCTCGGAGTTCGCGTCACGGCTCGCTGGCTCCCCTGCGGGGCCGACGTGGCCGATCCCATCGACTGGGTCGGCCTCGACGGGGCGGGCCGGCCGGTTCTGGGTGCGGTCCGGGGAGCGGTGGGGCTTCCGGACGTTCCGGGCCTGCTGGCGGCGGTGCTGCGTGCCGAGCTCGAGCGCGAGACCTGGGCCCCGGGATCCCATGGGATCCTGCGCCTGGTCCTCGTCTCCGAGCGCATCGAGGCTCGAGCGCGAGAGATCCTCGCAAGCGTGGGCATCGACGTCGACGTCGAGAGCCGCGGTGAGGTCGAGACGAGGGCCGACCCCTTCGCCGCTGCCGGGGCCTCCGAGGCCGAAGGCCGCGGCCGGCGCCGCTCTCGACGGCGCCGTCGGGGACGGCCCCGCCGCCCCGAGCTGCCGGACGAGGAAGCGGTGGTGGAGCCGGAAGCGGCGGTCGAGGACGCCGCCGAGCCGTCGTTGCTCCCGGACGCGGCGGAGCCCATCGAGGCCCGAGAGGAGCCCCTGGGCTCCCGCTCCCCCGAGGTCGCAGGCGAGCTCCTTCCGCTGAGCGCCTTCCCGGGCGAGTCCGGTGACGACGCCGAGGCAGGGCAGGAGTCCCGATCCGTCGGAGAGGAAGAGACGACCCCGGAGGCGCGTCCCGCACTGCGGGACGAGGGCGAGGGGGAGCCCGCCGGAGCGCCGCCAGAGCCACGGCCGGAGGCCGCGGAGCCGGGATCCAGCGATCTCGAGGAGGTTCCGGTCGCCGAGCCCGACGAGGCTCCGGACGGTGTGGACCTGGAGATCGAGGCCACCCTCGAGGGAGAGCCGGTCGAGGAGCCGCCGGTCGTGGTCCCGGAGCCACCGCGGCGCCGGCATGCGCGGGCCGCCATCGTGGTCGCTGCGGAGCCGTGGAGCATCCTGGCGGCGCTCGTGCTGGCCCGGGAGCGGCGCGGGATCGTGTCGTTCGTGGTGGCGACCCAGGACGGGCTGATGGATTACTTTCGCACGCGCGCCACCGACCTCGCCGAGAACGTGGACCTGCAGCTGGTGGGCTTCACGGCCCAGCCGGTGCCCATGGAGGTCCTGTCCAGCGTGGCCCTCTACCGGGGCCGCGTGGACTGGTTCGATCATCACGAGTGGCCGGTCGAGGACGCCGAGGGGCTGCGCGATGCGATCGGAGCCGACGCGATCTACCTCGCGGAGGGGGCGCTCCGACCGCTCGCCGCGATCCTGCCCGTCTGCGAGCGACGGAGCCGATTCACCGACAAGCTCGTCGACCTGTCGGGCAGCCGGCTCAGCGAGAGCGACATGCAGAAGTGGGGACGGCGCGTCGTGGGACTGCTCCATCGCCTCGCCGAGAACCGGGGGGAGTGCAGGAACGAGATCGCGCCGATCCTGGCGGGCAAGCCCTCGGAGCTTCCCGAGGCACCGGAGGTCTTCAAGGCGGAAGAGGAGTGGGTGGAGGCGCACGACCCCCGCATCGTCTACTTCGGCGAGTACCAGATGGTCGTGGTGCATGCGCCCGACGGCCTCGATGGCGGGGAGCTGGCACGTCAGCTTCGGGTCCGCACCGGGTCGCGCCTCTCGATGGTGTGCTGCGGGGGCGACGATCGGGTCGAAGTCGCGTGCAACGAGGAGCGCCGACACATCAACGTGTTGGGTCTCGTGGAGCGGATCGCGAGCCGCCTTCCCTGGGCCGAGGCGCGGCCGGGCGGTGACCGGACCGGTCGGCTGCGGATCGAGGACCTGGCGCGTCATCCCGAACGCGCCGAGATCGTGCTCGGCGAGATCGTGCGGCAGAAGTCGACCCTCTACGGCTGATCCCGCCATGCCCTCCCTTCGGGTCCGCGAGCTCTATGCCTCGATCCAGGGAGAGTCGACCTGGGCCGGCTGGCCGTGTGGCTTCATCCGTCTGGCGGGCTGCGACCTGCGCTGTGGCTACTGCGACGAGGTGCACGCGTTCCAGGGCGGGGAGTCGCTCTCGCTCGAGCAGGTGATGGATCGGGTCGAGCGACTGGGGGTGCACCTGGTCGAGATCACCGGCGGGGAGCCGCTCCTGCAGCCCGCGACACGAGAGCTGGCCCGGCGCCTTCTCGAGGCGGGCCACGAGGTGCTGGTCGAGACGGCGGGCCACCGCGACATCTCGCAGCTGGATCCGCGCTGTCACGTGATCCTCGACGTCAAGACGCCCGGAAGCGGGATGGCCGAGCACTTCGATCCGGGCAATCTCGGGCGCCTCGGCGCCGGGGACGAGGTCAAGTTCGTGCTCGTCGACCGCGCCGACTACGAGTGGGCGCGCGACTTCACGCGAAAGCACCGGCTGGAGACGCGGACCTCCGTGCATTTCAGCCCCGTCCATCCGGGACTGGATCCCGCCGCGCTCGTCGAGTGGATCCTGGAAGACCGGCTGCGCGTGCGCCTGAACCTGCAGCTCCACAAATTCGTGTGGGGCTCGCAGGCTCGCGGCGTTTGAAGCGCGGCCCGTTCTGCCTCGAGGCGATCAGTCCGGGCGGGAGCCCGCCTCTGCGACGGGCGTGTAGATCTCTCCGCCGCGCTCGTGGAACTCGGCCGCCTTGCTCGCCAGTCCCTCGCGGACCGCCTCCTTCGGGGCCAGCCCCTGCGTGCGGGCGTAGTCGCGCAGCTCCTGCGTGATCTGCATGCTGCAGAAGCGCGGCCCGCACATGGAGCAGAAGTGCGCCACCTTGGCACCCTGCGCGGGAAGGGACTCATCGTGGAAGGCGCGGGCCGTCTCGGGATCGAGCGCCAGGTTGAACTGGTCCTCCCAGCGGAACTCGAAGCGTGCCTTCGAGAGGGCGTCGTCCCAGCGCTGGGCCCCCGGGTGCCCCTTGGCCAGGTCGGCGGCGTGGGCCGCGATCTTGTAGGTGATCACCCCGTCCTTCACGTCCTGGCGATTCGGAAGGCCCAGGTGCTCCTTCGGGGTCACGTAGCACAGCATCGCCGTCCCGAGGGCTCCGATCATGGCGGCACCGATGGCCGAGGTGATGTGATCGTAGCCGGGAGCGATGTCGGTCGTGAGCGGCCCGAGGGTATAGAAGGGCGCCTCGTGGCAGACCTCGAGCTGCCGGTCCATGTTCTCGCGAATCTGGTGCAGAGGCACGTGGCCCGGTCCCTCGATCATCGTCTGGACGTCGTACTCCCAGGCGATCCGGGTCAGCTCGCCGAGTGTCTCGAGCTCGGCGAACTGGGCGGCGTCGTTCGCATCCGCGATGCAGCCGGGACGCAGCCCATCGCCGAGGGAGAACGCGACGTCGTAGGCCTGCATCAGCTCGCAGATCTCGCGGAAGCGCGTGTACAGGAAGTTCTCCTGGTGGTGCGCCAGGCACCACTTGGCCATGATCGACCCCCCGCGCGACACGATTCCGGTCAGCCGGTCGGCCGTCAGGGGGACGTAGGGCAGGCGCACACCCGCGTGGATCGTGAAGTAGTCGACGCCCTGCTGGGCCTGCTCGACGAGGGTGTCCATGAAGCCCTCGAAGGTGAGCTCTTCCGGAATGCCACCGACCTTTTCGAGCGCCTGGTAGATGGGCACCGTCCCGATCGGGACCGGGGAGTTTCGCACGATCCACTCGCGGGTCGTATGGATGCCGGCGCCGGTCGAGAGGTCCATCACCGTGTCTGCACCCCAGCGGGTCGCCCACACGAGCTTCTCGACCTCGCCCTCGACCGACGACGCGACGGCGGAGTTGCCGATGTTGGCGTTGATCTTCACCAGGAAGCGCCGCCCGATCAGCATGGGCTCGCTCTCGGGATGATTCACGTTCGCGGGCAGGATCGCGCGTCCGCGTGCGATCTCCTCGCGTACGATCTCGGGCTCGACACCCTCGCGGATCGCCGCGAACTCCATCTCGGGAGTCACGATCCCCTGGCGCGCGTAGCGCATCTGCGAGACGTTGCGGCCCGCCCTGGCTCGCAGTGGCCGCTCCGGAGCGGCCGAGAAGGGCTCGCTCGCCGGGCCCCGCTGGCCATCGTCCTCCGCGCGCGGACGGCGGCGGGGGATCTCCTCGACGTCTCCCCGCTCTCGGATCCAGTGGCTCCGTAGCGGCGGGAGCCCACGCTTCAGGTCGACGTGCAGCTCCCCGTCGGCGTGAAAGCCGCGGGTGTCGTAGACACGCAGCGGCGGGTCCGGCTCGCCTCGGCCCGCCGGCGCCGAGAGCGAGATCTCGCGCATCGGCACCCGCAGGTCGGCCCGAGAGCCCGTCCGGTAGATCCGCCGAGAGCGCGGGAAGGTCGACTGGGATTCCATCACTGCCCCCTCGAGTGTCGCCACGTCGAAGGTACAGGGCGCCGACGACGAAAGCGAGTCGCCCGGCTCCCCGCGCGCGACGCGGTCGGCTGGAGGCAGTCTACTCCGCTCGGGTGGTGTGTCCGGCGAGGGGTGCCGTGCTCTGCGTGTAGGCGGACTCGGAGTGGAGGGAGAGATCGAGTCCCTCGTGCTCCCCCTCGGCGTCGATTCGCAGGTCGCCGAAGACGGCCTTCAACAGCGAGAGCAGGACCAGCGTCAGTGCCGGAGCGAAGATGGCCACGAATCCGATGCTGGTCAGCTGGGCCCCGATCTGGCTCATCCAGCTCACGCCCTCGGGAAGCGCGAAGGGCGCGATGAAGAGGCCCGTGGCGAACGCGCCCCAGGCACCTCCGATCCCGTGGACTCCGAACACGTCGAGGGAGTCGTCGTAGCCCGCCACCGGCTTGACGAGCGTCACGAAGACGTAGCAGATCACCGCGGCCCCCAGGCCCGTGGCGATGGAACCCATCGGCGAGACGAAGGCGCAGGCCGGCGTGATGGCCACCAGGCCCGCGACCGCCGCGGTGGCGGCTCCGAGGACCGTCGGCTTGCCGCGATGCAGCCACTCGATGATGACCCAGCCCAGGACCGCGGTCGCGGTCGCGGTGTGGGTCGTCAGAAAGGCCAGGCCCGCGGTTCCATCCGCGGCGAGTGCGCTTCCGGCGTTGAATCCGAACCAGCCGACCCAGAGCAGGGCCGCACCGATCACGGTAAAGGGGAGGTTGTGGGGTGGCATGGGCTCGCTGCCGTAGCCGCTCCGCGGTCCCAGGAAGATCGCCGCGGCGAGCGCCGAGAATCCGCTCGACATGTGCACGACCAGGCCGCCCGCAAAGTCCAGGGCCCCCAGGCGGCCTCCGATCCAGCCTCCGCCCCACACCATGTGGGCGAGCGGAGCGTAGATGACGAGCACCCACAGGCCGATGAAGGCCAGGTAGGGGCCGAAGCGCATGCGCTCCGCGAACGCCCCGATCATGAGCGCCGGGGTGATGATCGCGAACATCGCCTGGAACATGACGAAGACGTACTCGGGGATCGTTCCCGAGACGGTCTCGGGAGTGATGCCCGCCAGGCCCAGCTTGGAGAGCCCGCCGACGAAGGCGTTGCCCTCGCCGAAGGCGAGGGTGTACCCGATGATGATCCACAGCACACCCACAAGCCCCGCACAGATCATGCACTGCATCAGGATCGACAGGACGTTCTTGGAGCGCACGAGCCCCCCGTAGAAGAGCGCGAGCCCCGGGAGCGTCATCAGCAGGACGAGCGCCGAGCTCGTCAGGATCCATGCGGTATCTCCGGCCGAGATGGCGACGGTCGCTGCCTCCACGTTCTTCCCTCCCCGGGGCGTGCGTTGCCGCGAGCTCGTCGCGGAGTCCCCGCGGCTCGCGGTGTGCAGTCCGCGTGCCATCGCCGCTCGCGCTCTCACTCCAGGGCTCCCGGGAGGGGGGTGGGGTGCTCAGAGGCTGGGCGGGGGCTGCCTGCGGGGTGGGCAGCTTCCTCCAGGGAGACCGCGGGCCCCCGGGGAAGGGATCGGGGACCCGCGGTGCTCTGGAGTGGAGGGTTCCGGGAGGGAGTTGGGAGTGGGCCCCTGGGTTTTCAGGGTGACTCCCGGAAGCTCCGGCATGTTTCACGGTCGAGCATAGGCAGGCGTGGGGGCTGCTGCTTGAGGGCGAGCTGAGCGTTCGGTGAGCGTTTCCTGAGCCCCGCGCCAGGGGGTCCAGCGAGGGCCGGACGGCTCAGCGGGCTCCAGCCGCCGGGGGGGCCTTCGCAGCGGCGTCTTCCGGGCGTTCGCCGAGATCCGCGATTCGCCGCTCGAGCGAGCGCATGCCCAGCTCGCGGGCGGTCTCCAGGGCGGCTCCCAGGTCTCGGCTCGCCGCCTTCCGATCACCTCGTGCCCCGTGGGCGAGCTGCAGCGCGGCCCGGTCCACCAGGGTCTGGGCCACGAGTGGCCGGGCACCGATCGCCGAGTTCACCTCCAGGGCGCGCTCGAGGTGGTGCGCTGCCTCGGAGCCGCGCCCGAGCGTCGCGGCGAGCAGACCCAGGAATCGGTCTGCGGAGCCGTAGCAGGTGACTCCGGGGGGCGTGGACACGATGCGGGCGGCGTGCGGCTCGAGCAGGCCGTAGAGCGCGGCGGCGCGCTCACGATCCTCGAGCAGCGAGCAGGCTTCGGCCAGGAACGCCACGGTCGCAAGCCACGTGCCGTCCGGCCGAAGGTCGCGGAAATCGGCCGCGGCGAACAAGTCGAGCTCGCGGCGCGCACGATCGGTGTGCCCCAGCTGTGCGAGCGCCAGGATCCACTCGGCCCGCCAGGTCGCGACCCACGGAAACTGGCGTCGGAAGATCCCGAGGGCCGTGGCTGCCTCCTCGAGGCGGCCCCGCGCTCGCTGGATGGCGGCCGTCTGCGACGCGTGCCAGCCGATCGCCGTCTCGCGGTGGACCCGCTCCCCGATCTCGAGCGCTGCCGTCGCCAGGGTCTCGGCCTCGCTGAAGTGTCCGTTCATCTGGGCGCGCATGGCGCGGAACACCGTCGCGAACCACAGGTGCTGCGGGCGCTGAAGGTCGTCCGCGAGCCAGGTGATGCGGTCGATCTCGGTATCGACGGCGGGCAGGTCACCGAGCTCGAGGAGATCGGCGAGCTGGAACTGATGGCCCTGCAGGCCCAGGACGGGGTTCTCGATCTCCTCGGCAAGGGTCACGATCTCGACGGCCGCCGCGAAGCGATCCTCGGTGTTGCCCGGACCCCAGAGGGCCCAGTGACGTGCGACCAGCGCCTCTGCGAGCGCGGCGCTGTCACCCACCCTTCGCGCCATCTCGACCCCGCCCTGTGAGAGCCGGGCGAGCCGCTCGGGGGGCGCCGTGAAGCGCAGCTCGCGCGCGAGCCTCCCCATCGCGCGCGCGCGTAGCCCGCTATCGCTGGCGGGAAGCGCCTCCAGCGCCTCCTCGAGCAGCCCGACCAGGACCTCGTCGACGATGTCGTCCTGGTCCCAGACGCCGAGCCCCAGGGCTGCCCGGGCCAGGCGCTCGGGCTCGCCCAGCGTTCGCGCAACGTCGGCCGCCGCGAGATAGCGCTCGCGGGCGCGCTCTCCCTCGCCCGCTCGCCAGTGGGCGGCGCCCAGGCGAATCAGCAGCTCGCAGCGACGCGGCTCGTCGGGGTGCGCGTAGCCGAGTGCGGCGAGGGCATGCTCGAGGTGGGTGACCGCCTGCTCGTAGGCGAGCTGGGCCGTGGCGCGGCTCGCCGCCCGAATCGAGTACTCGATGGCCGGCTCCGCCGCCCCGGCCGGTGCGGCCTGCACGAAGTGGAACGCCAGCTCGGAGAGGTGACGCTCCACGTCCGCCCCGTGGACCCCCAGCAAGGCCTCTCCGGTACGCCGGTGGAGCTCCGAGCGCCGGCTCGCGGAGAGCTCTCCATAGAGGGTCTCGCGAATCAGGGAGTGGGCGAAGCGGTAGCCGCCCATCGCCTCGCTGGGCTCGGTGAGCACGTGCGATGCCACCGCCTCGTCGAGTCGCTCGAGCAGGCGCTCGGAGGACTCCTGCATCGCCTCCGCGAGCGTCCTGAGCCCGAACTCGCGGCCCGCCACGGACGCGACCTCGAGCATCGCGCGGCAGGCTTCGGAGACGCCGTCGAGGTGGCGGCGGATCGCCTCGCGCACGCCGCGGGTGAGAGGCACGTCCCACGAGCCGTCGGCGCTCGGAGCCTCCAGCCGGCCCTCGTCCTCGAGCAGCTGGACCACCTGCCGCAGGAAGAAGGGATTGCCGCCGGTGCGCTCCCAGAGCGAGGTCACCAGCGTCTCGGGAGGCGACTCGCCCGTCGTCTCCTCCAGGAAGCGCGCGACCTCGCCACGGTCGAGACCCTCGAGGCCGAGCGAGCGGCTCGGGTCCTCGCGAACGATCTCGCCGAGGATCCGTGCGAGGCCCGCGTCGCGGACCAGCTCCGAGTCGCGGTAGGTGCCCAGCACCAGGATGTGTGCGTCCCGGAGCTCTCGCACCAGGAACTGCAGCAGCAGCAGCGAGGGTCGGTCCGCGCGGTGCAGGTCGTCGAGCACGAGGACCAGCGGTCGCTCCCGGGCGGCCGCGCGAAGGAAGCCGCACAGGGCATCGAAGAGCCGGAAGCGCGCCTCGGCCGGCTCGAGATCGGGCTCCGGCTGGGCGCCGCCCAGGCGCGCGGCGACCTCGGGAATCGCGCGGCCGATCAGGGCCGCTCGGGCGCCGAAGAGCCGCGCGATCTCGGCGTCGTCGCGCTCCTCCACCCAGGCGCGCACGATCTGGACCCACGGCCAGTAGGCGGGCGCCCCCTCGCCCTCGACGCAGCGACCGAGCAGCACCTCGGCCCCCGCCTCGCGGGCGCCGTGCGCAAGCTCCTCGGCGGTGCGCGTCTTGCCGATTCCGGGCTCGCCCACCAGCAGGACGAGCCGGCCACGGCCCGACAGGGCGTCGGCGAGCGAGCGGTGCAGCCGGTCGAGCGCGCGGACGCGCCCGATGAAAGGCTCTCGCGCGGGGCCTCTCGCGCGCCGCGAGGCGCCGTGCGTCTGGACGGCGCGGGCCGATCTCACGTCTCCTACGAAGCGATAGCCGCGCCGGCGCACCGTCTGGATCCAGCGCTGCGTGCTCCCGTCGTCCGAGAGCGCCCGGCGCGCCTCCATGATCGCGTGCGTGAGCGCGGCCTCGCTCACCACCTCTTCCGGCCAGACGCGCTCCAGGAGCTCCTGCTTCGAGACGACCCGCTCGCGGTGCAGGACGAGATAGGCGAGCAGGTCGAGAACCTTCGGCTGCACGGGCAGCGGCGCGCCCTCGCTGCGGAGCTCGAAGAGATGCAGATCGAGATCGAAGGAACCGAAGTGGTGGATCACCCGCCCTCCAGGGTAGCGGCTCGCGGCACCGCGATGCGAGTGGGGAGCTGGACCCCTCGACGGCTCGCTCCCGACTCGCGAGCCTGGACGCGCGGCTGCGCCCGGAGCCCGGCCGAGCCTGGACCCGCAGCCACGTCTGGAAGAGAATTCGCAATAGTTTTGCAATCGTCTGGCGGGTCATGAGCTACGGTGAGGGGCGCTCGGCGTCGAAGGGCCGGTGCGTCTGCTCCGGGGTCGCGGCTCGAGCCTGGAGTTCGAGTCCGATGAAGACAGGAGAGACCTCGGGGTGAGCGATCTTCCCGAAGAGCGCTGGGCGCTCATCCTCGGTGGATCGAGCGGGTTCGGGCTGGCCACCGCCAGGAAGCTGGCCGAGGAGGGGATGAACCTCTTCCTCGTCCACCGCGATCGGCGGGGCGCCCTGCGCCGCATCGAGCCGGAGTTCGAGAAGATCCGGGGGCTCGGTGTCCAGCTCCACACCTGGAACGAGGACGCGATCTCGGCCGAGAAGCGGGGCGCCATCCTCGACGAGATCGAGGGGCTGCTGGGCTCGCGGGGGCGTGTCCGGGTGCTCCTGCACTCTATCGCCTTCGGCAACCTGAAGCTCCTGACCCGCGAGCGACCGATGCCGCGCAGCGCCGGCCCCGCCCTCGCGGCGAGGCTCGGGATCGCGGCCGAGACGCTGCGCGAGGCGGCCGACGAGCTCTTTGCGGCCGGCGAGGACGGGTTGCACCCGCTCACGAGCGCCACCGTCTACTCCGACCGCTCGTTCCTGGACGAGGAGGACTTTGCGCGGACGATCCTGGCCATGGGAACCAGCCTGCTGGGCTGGACCCAGGGGCTGTTCGACCGCGGGCTCTTCGCCGCCGATGCCCGCGTCTTCGGTCTCACCAGCGAGGGCAACACGCTGGCCTGGAAGGGGTACGCCGCAGTGTCGGCCGCCAAGGCCTCGCTCGAGGCGTTGGCGCGCTCGATCGCGGTCGAGTTCGGACCCCACGGGATCCGCTGCAACGTCATCCAGGCCGGCATCACCGAGACTCCGGCGCTCGCGGCGATCCCGGGCAGCGATCAGCTGAAGGCCCAGGCGAGGCTGCGAAACCCGCTCGGTCGCCTCACCACCCCGCGCGACGTCGCGAACGTGATCCACCTGCTCTCGCTCGACGGAGCGGCGTGGATCAACGGCGACGTGATTCGCGTGGACGGCGGGGAGCACGTCTCGGGAGCGACGCGGTGACCCTCTACCTGCACGGTCTCGGCCACTTTCATCCCCCGAACGAGATCACCAATCGCTTCCTCGAGGAGCTCGACATCGGGACCAGCGACGCCTGGATCCTCGAGCGGGTCGGAATCCGCTCCCGGCGTACCCTGCTTCCGCTCGACTACCTCCGCGAGACCCGCAACCGCGATCCGAGGGCCGCGCTCGAGGCGGCGGAGCTGTCCGGGGCCGAGATCGGAGCGCGCGCAGCGCGGATGGCCATCGAGCGGGCCGGGATCGACCCCCGCGAGATCGGGATGGTGATTGCCGGCTGCTCCGCGACCGACACCGCCTCGCCCGCGGAGGCCTGCAACGTGGCCCGGGAGCTCGGCCTCGAGGTGCCGGCCTTCGACGTGCAGTCGGCCTGCACCAGCTTCTTCGTCGAGCTCTACCTGCTGCAGAGGATGCAGCCCCAGAAGCTTCCGCCCTTCGTGCTGGTCGTCACCCCCGAGGGCCTGACGCGCACCGTGAGCTACGACGACCGGGCGTCCGCCGTGCTGTGGGGCGACGCGGCGAGCGCGGCCGTCGTCTCGACGCGGCGGCCCGCGCGCGCCCGGATCCTGGGCAACACGCTCTGCTCGAGCCCCGCGGGGGCCGACAAGGTGGTGGTTCCCCGACTGGGCCACTTCCGCCAGGAGGGGCGCCAGGTGCAGATGTTCGCGATCAAGAAGACGACCCGGCTCCTGCAGCAGCTGCAGTCCGAGTTCGAGGACGGGGAGCGCCGGCTCCACTTCGTGGGCCACCAGGCCAACCTCCTCGTCCTCGAGCACGTCTGTGCGCGCTGCGAGATCCCGCCCGAGCGGCACCACTTCAACGTGGACTGGTACGGGAACACCGGTGCGGCGGGCGCTGCATCGGTCCTCTCGACGCACTGGGACAAGTGGCGAGACGACGACGATGTCGCGGTGGTGGGGGTGGGCTCCGGCCTCACCTGGTCGAGCTACCTGGTCCGCTTCGGGGAGACCGACGCCGCGTGATGAGCTACGAGGAGTTCCGCGCCCGCTCCGCCTTCTCGAAGGAGGAGCTCCTGGCGTTCGCCTACGGTCGGCTGGTCAAGGATCCTCCGGAGCGTTTCCTGGCGCGCCTGCCGACGCCCCCGATGCTGATGGTCGATCGGGTGGTCGAGATCCGCGCGAACGGAAGCCGGGGCCGGATCGCGGCGGAGCGCGACGTGCATCTCGACGACTGGTTCTTTCAGTGCCACTTTCAGGGAGACCCGGTACAGCCGGGCTGCCTGGGCCTCGACGGCGTGTGGCAGATGCTGGGGTTCTACTGCAACTGGCGGGGCGGGGTGGGATCGGGACGGGCGCTCGGCTGCGGCGAGGTGGACTTCTTCGGGCAGATCCGACCCCGCGACCAGCGGGTCCGCTACGAGATCGAGGTGCGCCGCTACAGCCTGCTGGCGAGCGCCGGAGCCAGCATGGTGGTCGGCGACGCGCAGCTCTCCGTCGACGGCGAGGAGATCTACCGGATCCAGGGGGCCCGGGTGGGGCTCTTCCGGGACATCGACTATCCCGACTATCCCCTGGCCTCCGAGCGCTCCCGCGGCGGGAAGATGGAGCGATGAGCGAGCCCGCCGAGCGACCCGTCGCGCTGGTCACGGGAGGGGCGACGGGCATCGGGGCCGCCTGCTGCCGCACGCTCGCCGCCGAGGACTTCCGGGTGGGGATCCACTACCGCTCGAGTGCCGAGCGAGCGCACAAGCTCTGCGCCGAGCTCCCCGATGCATTCGAGGTACGCGGGGACCTCGCCGACCCGCAGGCCGTCGACGGCCTGATTGCCGAGCTGAAGCAGAAGGCGGGTCGGGTCGACGTGTTGGTGAACAACGCGGGCAGCAACGTGAACGCGCCCCTGCTGACCATGAAGCTCGACGACTACGACTCCGTGGCCGCGCTGGCGCGCGGCACCTGGTACCTGACCAAGCGGATCCTGCGTCGCTTCATGCTCCGCCGGGGCGTGGGTCGCATCATCAACATCTCGAGCGTCGTCGGGCACACCGGCAACGCCGGGCAGATCCCCTACACCATGGTCAAGGCGGGGCTCGACGCCTTTACCCGCTCGCTCGCTCAGGAGCTCGCCGGGCGCGAGATCCTGGTCAACTCGGTGGCTCCCGGCTTCATCGACACCGAGATGACGGCCGAGCTCCCCGAGGAGGTCCGGGCGGGCATCTTGGCCCGCGTTCCCCAGGGTCGCATGGGAACGCCCGACGAGGTGGCCGATGCCGTGGCCTTCCTGGCGACGCGCGCCAGCTACGTCAACGGCGTGGTGTTGCACGTGAACGGGGGCCTCTACGGTGGCTGAGCCCTTGAGTGCGGATCAGGTGCTGGCGCGGGTTCCCCAGCAGAGCCCGTTCCGTTTCATCGACGAGATCCTCGAGATCGACGACGAGCACATCGTGGCGGCGGTCCGCTTCCCGGCCGGGGCCGACTTCTACCGCGGCCACTTCCCCGGAAACCCCGTCACTCCGGGGGTGCTCCTGGTCGAGGCGATGGCGCAGGCCGGCGTGGTGGCGCTGGGGATCCACCTGGTGGCCCGCGAGCTGGGCGTGGAGCAGCTCGACAAGCTCGTCACCGTCTTCACCGATGCCACCGTCGAGTTCGCCGGTGCGGTGCGCCCGGGCGAGCGCGTGATCACAACCGGCCGCAAGCTCTTCTTCCGGCGCCGCAAGCTGCGCTCGAAGGTGGAGATGCGGCGCGAGGACGGGAGCCTCGTCTGCTCGGGCGAGCTCTCGGGAATGGGGGTGCCCCGGTGAGCCGGCGTGTCGTCATCACGGGCCTGGGCGTGATCGCGCCCAACGGCAATGGCCTTCGCGACTTCGAGCTGGCCCTGCGCAAGGGCCAGTCGGGAATCCGCTACCAGCCGCGCCTCGAGGAGCTCGGCTTCGCGTGCCGCGTCGCCGGGGCGCCGCAGGGAGTCGATGCGCTGGCCGAGTCGCGCTTCGCCTCCGACGAGCTGCTGGTCATGAACCTGAGCCATCGCTACGCGAGCCTGGCCTCGCTCGAGGCGTGGACCGATGCGGGCCTGGAGCGACCGGCACACGACGACGATCGCGTCGACTGGGACTCGGGCGCCATCCTCGGAACCGGGATCGGCGGCATGGACACCACCGCCGAGAAGGTCGTTCCGCTCACCAACGCCGGCAAGCTGCGGCGACTGGGCTCCGCGTGCGTCGAGCAGGTGATGGCGAGCGGGATCTCGGCGCGTGTCGGGGGCCAGCTGGCCCTCGGAAACCAGGTGACGACGAACTCGAGTGCCTGCAGCACCGGGAGCGAGTCGATCGCCATGGGCTGCGCGCGCATCCGGGCGGGGCTGGCCGAACGCATGCTCTGCGGGGGCTCCGAGGCGGCGAGCCCCTACATCTGGGCCGGCTTCGATGCCATGCGGGTCCTCTGCCGCACGTCGAACGATCGGCCCGAAAAGGCATCGCGCCCGCTGAGCGCGTCGGCGGCGGGCTTCGTGCCCGGAGCCGGCGCCGGGGTGCTGCTTCTCGAGAGCCTCGAGAGCGCCCGTGAACGCGGCGCCCGCATCTATGCCGAGATCTGCGGCAGCGCGGTCAACTGTGGAGGCCATCGGGGCGGCGGCAGCATGACGGCACCCAACCCCGAGAGCGTGCGGCGCTGCATCCGCATGGCCCTCGACGACGCCGCGCTCGAGCCGGCCGAGGTCGACGCGATCAACGGCCACCTGACCGCCACCGGGGCCGATCCGCGCGAGGTGGCGGCCTGGTCGGCAGCCCTGGGCCGAGGTCCCGGCGAGCTGCCCCCGATCACCGCGACCAAGTCGCTGATCGGGCACACGCTCGGCGCCGCGGGAGCGATCGAGTCCGTGGCCAGCATCCTGATGCTCCACGGAGGATTCCTGCATCCTTCGATCAACTGCGAAGACGTGCACCCCGAGATCGCGCCCTTCGACGCCTCCATCCCCCATACTGGGCGCGAGGCTGCCGAGCTGCGGGTGCTGCTGAAGGCGGCGTTCGGCTTCGGGGACGTGAACTCGTGCCTCGTGTTCCGGAAGTGGGTGGACGGCGAAGGGACTGGACGAACGAACTCAAGAAAGGACGCAAGCCAATGACCGAAGCCGAAGTGATGGAGCGGGTGGTGAAGATCCTGACTCCATGGGCGAAGAGCGAGGAGGCGCTGGGCGCCGTGAGCATGGACACCAACATCCTGGAGGACCTCAAGGTCAACTCGGCGCGACTGGTCGACGTGGTGATCGCGTTCGAGGACGACTTCGACATCGAGATCGCCGACGAGGACGTCGACCAGGTGAACACCGTGGGGGACGCGGTCCGGCTGATCCTGTCGAAGCAGGACTAGCGCGGGCGCGGATCTTTCCCATTGGGCGACTCGCTCTCCTCCCTCGCGCCGCGCGCGCTGGCGTGGCGCCACGGGATCCAGCGGGAGGTCGCCCGCCTGGCGGCGCCGCTGTGGATCCCGCTCGCCGCCGGGGTGCTGCGCTACGGGCTCGGCTACCGCATCGAGGACCTGTCCTGGGTCCGGGCGGAGTTCGAGCGCCTGCGCGGGCAGGGCTCGGGGCCGATGCTGGTGTGCGCGAACCACCTGACGCTGATCGACTCCATGCTCGTGGCCTGGGCCCTGGCCGGGCCGGGGCGCTACCTGGTTCACTTTCGCGAGTTTCCGTGGAACCTGCCCGAGGCGAGCAACTTCGCCTACTCGTGGTGGACTCGGATCCTCATCTACCTGGCGAAGTGCATCCCCGTGGTACGCGGTGGCCGCCGCGAGGAGGTGGCGCGCGTGATCCAGCGGGTGATCTACCTGACGCGCCGCGGGGAGCGCGCGCTGATCTTTCCCGAAGGCGGGCGGAGTCGCAGCGGGCGGGTCGAGGTGGAGAAGGCCGCCTGGGGGGTAGGGCGGATCGTGGGCGCGATTCCGGGCTGCCGCGTGCTCTGCGTCTACCTGCGCGGCGACCACCAGGTGTCCTTCAGCGCGCGGCCCGTTCGGGGAGAGCGCTTCTCGGTGACGCTGCGCTGCATCGAGCCCAAGTCCGATCGGCGCGGCGTGCGGCGCAGTCGGGACCTGGCCCAGGCGGTGCTCGCGGAGCTCGCGGCGATGGAGCGGAGGTACCTTGCCGATCGGCAATGACGTGGTCGACCTGCGGGATCCCGAGACCCTGCCGGGAGGGCTGCACCCGCGCTTCGACGCGCGCGTCTTCACGCCCGAAGAGCGCGGCGCCCTGGAGGACCGCCCCGAGGCTGCGCGGCGCCGTCGCTGGCGGCTCTGGGCCGCGAAGGAGGCCGCCTTCAAGGTCGCCCGCAAGCTCGACCCCGCGACGTCCTGGTCGCCCGTGCGCTTCGCCGTCCGGGAGCCCGGGTCCTGTGCGGGCGAGTCGACCGCTCCCGCCGCGCGGCGGCGCGGCCGGGTGGAGTGCGCCGCCGGATCGATCGAGGTGGAGTGGGACGAGTCGCAGGCGTGGGTGCATGCGCGGGCGTGGAGTGGGCCCGCGGAGCCGCATTCCACCGTGTGGGGGGTGGCGGAGGCGAGCGAGCGCGACCTGAGCCGTGCCGTGCGACGGCTGGCCCGCGAGCGGATGGCGGCCCGCCTGTCGCGACCGATCGATCAGCTGCAGGTCCGCATGTCGCGGGGGCGGAGCGCGCGCATTCCCTCGCTCTGGGTCGCCGGGCGGCCCGTGGCGCTCGACCTGTCGCTCTCGCACCACGGTCGGCTGGTGGCGTTCGCCTGCCTCTCCCCGGAGCGCGCCGCTTCGATCTCGGCCGCGGGCGCTCCAGCCGACTGAGCCCGGCCCCGCAGCACTCGCCTGCCCGGCTCGATGCGCGGCCAATCGGGCTACCCTGGGGCCCATGGGCTCCGCCTCGATTCCCACGAGCAAACGGCTCTCGGCCGCCGAGGCGGCCGAGCGGGTGCGCGACCGCGACACCCTGGCGATTCCCCTGGGACCGGGACAGCCCCCGGCGTTCCTGCACGCGCTCGGCGAGCGGCCGCGCTTCTCTCGGCTGCGGGTGTTCGGTGCGTTCCTGACCGACTGGTTCCTGGTCTTCACCCGTCCCGGAGTCGAGCTCCAGAGTGGGTTCTTCGGCCCGGTCGAGCGCCAGCTCCTCGCCCGGGGGCACCGCGTGGAGTTCGTTCCCGGAGACTTCCGGCGCTTCGAGGCGATCGTGGAGCGCTTCGCGCCCAGGGTGATGGCGACCCTGGCAGCGCCTCCCGACGATCGGGGGTGCATGAGCCTCTCCCTGCACGCCGGGGCCACCGTCGAGGCGCTCCACCGCGCGGGGGCCGACCCGGACCGGCTGCTCATCGTCGAGATCAACCCGGGCCTGCCGCGAACCCTGGGCCTGCCCCCCGCGCATCCCCACGCCCTGTCCATCGACGAGGTCGACATCGTGATCTCGAGCGAGCGGCCGGTCTTCACGCTGCCCGACCCCGAGCCCGGTGCGCTCGATCGAGAGATCGCCGGCCACGCCCTGGCCTACATCGATCCGGGCTGCACCCTGCAGACGGGGATCGGGGGCGTCCCGAACGAGATCGCCGGGCAGCTCGCCGCGCAGCCCGGCGGAGACTACGGGATCCACACCGAGATGTTCACGACCGGTCTGATGCGACTGCATCGCGCGGGCAAGGTGAGCAACCTTCGCAAGGGCGTGCACGAGGGCTACTCGGTCACGACCTTCGCCGCCGGAACGCGCGAGCTCTACGACTGGCTCGACGGGACACGCGATGTCCGTTTTCTACCGGTCGAGCGGGTCAACGACCCGGCGGTGATCGCGGCGCACCGCAAGATGGTCTCGATCAACGGGGCGCTCGCGGTGGATCTGGCGGGTCAGGTGGCGGCCGACACCGTCGGGTTTCGGCAGCACTCGGGGATCGGGGGCCACCTGGACTTCACGGGCGCGGCGAGCCGCTCTCCCGGCGGCCGGTCGCTCGTCTGCCTGCCTTCGACCGCCCGGACCCCGGGGGAGCGCGTCTCACGCATCGCCGCCCAGCTCGCACCCGGAACGCGGGTGACCACGCCACGCCACGAGGTCGACGTGGTGATCACGGAGTGGGGTGCGGCCGAGCTGGGTGGACGAAGCCACCGGGAGCGGGCCGAGGCCCTGATCGCCATCGCCCACCCCGAGCACCGCGAGGCGCTGCGAGAGGCCTGGGCGAAGGGCTCCGGCTCAGGCGGCGGCTAGGGGTGGGGCGCCCGCGGACCGCAGCTGCTCGTAGACCGGGGGGGCGCCCACGCCGAGCTGCTCCCGCACCTCGTCGATCGGGCGCTCGAAGAGGGTCTCCCAGTCCTGGTCGAGGAGCCACTTGGCCCGCAGGCCCCGTACGAACCCCTGCCGGATCAGGCGCCCCATCTCGGAGCGCCAGCCTGCACCGCGAAGGGCGCTCCACACCAGGTAGGCGATGCCCAGGTTGTGCGTCTGGGGCAGCGTGAAGGCGAGCACCCCCATCTCTCCGCGCATGTCGCGGTCGTAGCCCGCGAGCACGTGGAAGACGTCGTGCAGGTTCAGAAGACGGGAGCCGAAGACCCGCTCCTCCTCGTTTCGGTCTCTCGCCCCCAGCGCGGCGGCGGCCGCCTCGCTGGCCTTTGCCAGGCCCTCGGCTCCGATCTTCTCGCGCGCGAACCACTCTCCGATCGTCTGGCCGAGGGAGCCTTCGGGCATGGCTCGCAAGCGGTCGACGTCGGAGAGGATCGCGTAGAGATCCCGCTTCTCGCGCAGGATCTGCTGCCCGGCGCGGGAGCGCTGGAAGCGCTTGAAGAGCCGCTGGCTCGACCCGCCGGAGAGGGCTCCAATGACCTGGATGGCCTGCGCCGTGTCGTCTGGATTCTGGCGCAGCGCCCGCATGGCCCGTCGGGCGACGAGCGGCCGGATACGATTGCGGAAGGCCATCGGTCGACTCCCTCTCGCCGGCCGTTCGCGCCGACTTGGTACGTGAGCCTAGGCGGAGAGACCGAGGGCCCCTATGACCTCGGTCATACGCCGCCGCCACGGCTCGATCGGCCATAATGCGGCGACCCCTCGAAGCTCGGCGCACGCTGCGAGGTCGAGGGGAGTGGAGGTGCCCGATGGACGTACAGGGAGTCTGCAAGGCCGGGTTCGAGGGGGTCCGCGACGCCTTCGTCGCGAACTTCGAGCGCGGGGCCGAGAGCGGAGCCAGCGTCGCGATCACGCGCGACGGGGAGCTCGTGGTGGATCTCTGGGCCGGCGACGCCGGTCCGGACGGGGGCCCCTGGCAGCGCGACACGATCGTCAACGTCTACTCGACCACCAAGACCATGACCGCCCTCTGCGTGCTCATCCTCGCCGACCGGGGCGACGTGGATCTGGACGCTCCCGTCGCTCGCTACTGGCCCGAGTTCGCGCGAAACGGCAAGTCGGGTGTGCTCGTCCGTCACCTGATGAGCCACAGCGCGGGGCTCTCGGGCTTCGAGCCCCCGCTCCGGTCTCCCGAGGAGCTCTACGACTGGAACGGGATCGTCTCGCGGCTCGCGGCCCAGGCGCCGTGGTGGGAGCCCGGAAGCCAGTCGGGCTATCACGCGGTGACCCAGGGCTACCTGCTGGGAGAGGTCGTGCGGCGGGTGAGCGGCCGAAGCCTGGGGACCTTCTTCCGCGAGGAGGTGGCCGCGCCGCTCGGCGCGGACTTTTAC
>JBHHYV010000013.1:0-48140 GCA_046757685.1 Myxococcota bacterium | reverse complement strand
CGCGGCGGGCGGGATCGGCTAGCGCAGCGGCTCGAGCAGGGCGGGCAGGTCGCGAAGGTCGTCGATCACCCAGTCGGGGGTGGCCTCGCCGGTGTCTCGCGAGTCGGGGCGCCGCAGCCACACCGAGCGCAGGCCCGCGCTCCGGGCACCGACGATGTCGGTGCGGATCTTGTCGCCCACGAAGACGGCGCGCCGGGCGGGGATGCCGAGCTTCGAGAGGACGTGCTCGATGATCGAGGTCGCCGGCTTGCGCGAGCCGAAGTTGGCGGACCAGGCGGCTGCGGAGATGAACTCCAGAATGCCCGCCCGCTCCAGGGCGCGCGCGTGGTGGTCGCCCGGCACGATCGTGTTCGAGACGATCCCGAGGCGGAAGGTCCGCGCCAGTCGCGCGACGACCTCGCGCGCCTCGGGAAAGGCGGGCAGGGTCTCCTCGCGCGCGAAGGCCTGCAGCACCTGCTCGCGCACCTCCGCCGGCAGGGTGGCGAGCACGCGCTCGGGATCGGGCTGGCTGCGCTGCGCCTCGAGATCGCGGTAGGCCTGGCGCAGCCGCTGGCCGGCTTCGAGGAGGGTCGCCCGCGGATCGGCCACCCCGCGCTGGGCCAGCTCGGCGCGGAGCGCCTCGTTCTCGGCGGCCGCTTCGAAGCCGCGAACCTCGGGAATCAACACGCCGCCCATGTCGAGCAGCACCGCCTCCACCCCTTCGCGCGACATCTCGTCTCTCAGTCCGAGTTCAGGATCTCGGAATGCGCCTTCGCAATGCGCCGCATCCGTCGGCGCACGACCCACGCCGAGACCGCGACTCCCAGTTCGTAGAGCAGGATCATGGGGAGCGCCAGCATCACCTGGCTCACGACGTCGGGGGGAGTCAGCACGGCGCCCACGAAGAAGAGCACCGGGATGGCGTAGATGCGGCCGCGCGCCAGCTGGCGGGGCGTCACGATCCCCGCGAGCGAGAGGAAGAAGATGACGACCGGCAGCTGGAAGGCGAGTCCGAACGCCAGGTAGAGCCGCCACATGAACGCGAAGGTGTTCTGCATGGACCAGCTCGTCGTCACGTAGCTCGCCTCGAGGCTCAGGAAGTAGTCGAACACGAAGGGGAAGGCGACGAAGTACCCGAACGCCGCGCCCCCGAGAAAGAGACCCGTCGTGGCGAGCACGAAGGGCGCGGCCATCCGCTTCTCGCCCGCGTAGAGACCCGGCGCGACGAACGCCCAGCTCTGGTAGAGCGTCATCGGAAGGCTGGTCAGGAAGCCGGCGAGCAGCACGCTCTTGACGTAGGTGAAGAAGATCTCCGGGGGGCTCAGCGACACGAGCGTGTGCCCCTTGGCCAGGATGGCCGAGACCGCGGGCCCCATCAGCACCTGGTAGACGTCCGGCGCCCAGTAGCCGAACGCGCCCGAGCAGACGAGCCAGGTGCCGAGTGCGAAGAAGAGTCGGCGCCGCAGCTCGGAGAGGTGCTCGGTCAGGGGGAGCTCGCTGTCATCCATCCCTGGGGACGTCCGCCTCTGGGTCCGTCCCGGTGGAGGGACGGTCGCTGTCGTTGGGCGTCGGCTCGGGCGGAGCCTTCGCGGCGGGTGCGGGCGGGGTCTCGACGGACGCGGCCGACTCGATGGGCTCTACGAGGGACTTTCGAAGGTCGCTCGAGGCGCGCCGGAACTCGGCGAGGCCGCGACCCAGCGAGCGGGCTACCTCGGGCAGTCGCTTCGGGCCGAGTACGAGGAGGGCCACCACCAGCACGACGAGCAGCTCGGGCATCCCGATGCCGAACACGGTGCGCCTCCTTCCGCAGCCGCCCGCCCCGAGGATCGCCGAGCACCGAGGAGCCACCGGGACGCGCAGCCTCGAGAGTAGGCGATCCGAAGCCGCGAGGGGAGACCGGGGTCGCGGGGCGCCGCTCCGCACTCTGGACTGCTCCGACCCCCCGACGAAACATCCCAGGAACGGAGCGGCGGCCAACCGCAGCTGCACTTAAATCACGTGCATCGCGCGAGCGCAAGAGCTCTTTCTAGATCACCTCGACCGCAAGCACTTCCGGACGCTGAATCGTCGCGACCTCGAAGCGAATCACGTTCGCGCGCGCGATGCGCAGGGCGGTCGCGCTGCCGCGCCGGCGCACCTCGAGCGCCGCGGCGTGCTCTCGCACGTCGACCACCCGGTCGAAGCGCTGCACGCCCTCCTCGGTCCAGACGCGCAGCGACCGCTCGGTACGCAGCGCGAAGTGCAGCGCCACGCGCGTCCCCGTGCAGCGACGCAGCAGCGCCGCCGTTGCGTCAGGATCGTCATGCAGCCGCGCGGGGTCGTCGGGCGCCTGGACGCGCGCCGCCCGAAGCACGCGCAGCAATCGACCGACGCTGTGCACTGACTCCAGGTCACCCCCGCCGCCGAGTCGGATCCGGTCCTCGAGCTCGCGCGGCGTCCCGCGTACGCTCACGTAGCGCACGACGAGCCCCGCGCCCTCGGTCTCGACGCCGACGAGCGTGGCCACGATGCGTCGCGCGCCCGAAGCCGAACGGATGGTGCGCGTCAAGGCGCGTCTGCCGCGGGCAGCTCCAGCAGGATCACGTTGTCCGACGCGCCCGAGGCGTCCGCCGCAAAGGCACCACCCATGCGCACGACGAGCGCCTTCGCGAGCACGACCTCGAGCGGCATCGGCGGTCCTCCGGCTCCGGCGGGAGCCACGAGCACATCTTCGGGGCTGTGAAAACGGATGAGCAAGCGCTGGCGGCTGCGCGCCTCTTTGGCGTCGTCGACGCGTGCATCCTGTGCATCGCCAGCTCGCCTCGCGCCCGGCGCCCCGGGGTGCGGGCTCGTGGGGCCCGCAAGGCACTGGCTTCCGACATACAGGTCCGCCGCGTCCGGGACCATCCGCAGGGCCCGGTCCAGGATCCCGCCGACCGCGAAGCGCAGCTGCTCTGGATCGGCGATCGTGGGCGGGCCGCCGCGGTCGAGCTCCTCGAGCAGGATCAGGGAGCGCTCGCGAATCCGCTCTCGGCGCGCCTCGAGCTCCGTGGCGACCAGGGCCGCCAGGTCGACGGGCTCGGCGACCGGCGCCTCGAAGCCCGCAAAGCGCTCGAGCCGCTGCAGGGTCTCCTCGATGCGCGAGAGGTCGCCGTCGAGCAATGTCGAGAGCTCCCGGCGCACGGTCTCGTCGTCCGGGCGCTGTCCCAGCAGGCTGGCGTAGGTCCGGATCGCGAGCACCGGCTCCCGCACCTCGACGGCCAGGGGAGCCACGATCTCCTCGAGCGGGGTCCGCTCGCTCGGTCGCCGGGGCGGGGTGTCGGCCTCGGGCGCTTCGCGGGCAGCGACCGGCGGGGCCTCGAGGGGCCGATCGAGCTCGATCGACTCGCCGCTCTCGAAGCGCACGCCGGGGGTCGCTTCGCCGGACGCCCGCTCGCCCGACTCGCCTGTCCCGGGGCCGCGCAGGCTGCGGATCGGCAGGGACTCCGCGTCGATCCGGTCACCCTGCGAGGGCGTCACCGCGGTCTGGAGCACGGCGTCGAGCTCGGCCAGGTTTCCGGGCCAGGCGTAGCGCTCCAGGATCGAGAGGGCCTCGGGATCGAGGCGGGGTCGCCTTCCGGTTCGCTGCTGCCAGCGGTCGAGCCAGCGCTCGACCAGGTCGCGCACGTCGCGTCGCTCGCGCAGCGCCGGCAGGTCGACACGCAGCCACGGGATCTCTCGAAGGCCCCGCGAGAGCAGGGACCAGCGCACGCTCGAGGCGATCCAGCGAATGGGATCCACCCCGAGCAGCCCCCCGTGGCCCAGCAGATGCGCCAGCTCGTCCTGGGCTCCCGGCTCCACGCTCCCGACGTCGGGAAGATAGACCGTGACGCGGCGTGCCGAGGTGCGCGTCACGATGCAGCTCTCGACCGTCCCGGGCGCGAGCTCGGAGGGGGGCAGCACCACGAGCGCCTGCCGCGGCGGCTCGGCGAGCAGGTGGATGTAGCGAGCGAGCAGACCGCGCCTCGATCCCGGCTCTCCCATCAGCATCACCGGTCTCGCCGCGTTGCGAGGATCGATCGCGTGCCGCAGCGCGGGTAGCTCGAGCCCCGCGTAGTCATGCTCCACCTGACCCTGGACCCAGTCCCGCTGGGCTCTCTCGCGGAGCGTCGGGGGAAGCCCCGAGCGGTCGAGGAGCTCCTCGGCGGCGCTCGCGAGCTCGAGCGGGTCGAGGGGCCAGCGGACGCCGCGCGCCGGCCGGTCGTCGATCAGGGACATGGCCAGGGCGGCGGCGGGGTGCCCGCTCGTGGGCTCGACGTAGAGCACGCCCGGTGCACTTCGCCGCGGGTGCCTGACGCCGCGCACGAACTCCAGCAGCCGCTCGAGCCCGTCCAGCTGACCGGGTGCCTCGGAGATGGCCAGCAGGACGAGCAGGTCCGGAGGCCCGGCCTCGGCCTTCCAGTCTCCGGCCTCGGGCCGGCCCGTCGCCACCCGGCCGACGTTGGCCAGGGGGCGGGCCAGCGACCCCGAGAGCGCCGGGTCGTCCGAGATGATCCAGATCGTCGCCATGACGCAGAGACTCCTGCGGCGCGGAGCCGCAAGCTTCATGCCAGCATGCGGCGAGTCGCAGCTTGGCTCGAACCCGGGCGCTCCCAGGGGGAATCTGCGGGCCGCGCCGGTGAGACCCCGCCTTCCGGCAGAGCAGGCCATGGGGAACTCTTCTCGGCCGGCTACCCACGAGTGTACCTGAATCGGGGGGCTCCGGCGGCTACGCTGAGCGGGTGGCTCGCCCTCCCCTTTCTCCGCCTCCCCTCACGGTTGGAAAGCTCCCCCCGGAGCTGCTCTCCGAGCTTCTGCGGGAGGGTAGTCGCGGCGATCCATCCGACCCCGCCGTGCAGCTGGGGCCGGAGCTCGGCGAGGATGCCTGCGCGATCCGCGTGGGGGCCGGCGCGTTGATCGTCGCGGCGGATCCGATCACCCTGACGGGCGAGTCGGTCGGATCCCACGCCGTGTGGGTCAATGCGAACGACGTGGCGGTGACCGGGGCGCGGCCCCGCTGGTTCCTGGCCACCGTGCTGATGCCGCCGGGCACGGGCAGCGCCGAGGTACGGGCGCTCTTCGCGCGCATGCGCGAGGCGCTGCGCAAGGTGGGAGCGACCCTGGTCGGCGGGCACACCGAGGTGACGCCCGCGGTTCGGCAGGCCGTCGTCTCGGGCCAGATGCTGGGTCTGTGCGAGGACGGCCGCTTCGTGCGTACGGGGGACGTTCAGCCCGGCGACGCGGTGCTGCAGGTCGGGCCGGTGCCGATCGAGGGTGGCAGCGTGCTCGCTGCAGCGGCGCCGCGCCTGGGCGTCGCCCTGCCTGGGGAGCTTCGGTCGCGGGCGGAGCGCGCGCTCGAGTCTCCGGGTATCTCGGTCGTCGAGGCGGCCCTGGCCGCGCGCGAGCTGGGAGCGCGAGCCCTGCACGACCCGACCGAGGGAGGGCTGGCGATGGGTCTCCACGAGCTGGCGGCGGCCTCGCGGGTCGCGCTCGAGCTCGAGCCGGGGCGCGTGCTCTGGTTCGAGCCGGGGACGGCCGTCTGCGAGCGGGTCGCCGCCGATCCCTGGGGAACGCTCGCCTCGGGGGCGCTGCTGGCGGCGTTCCCGCCCGATCGCGCCGAGGAGGCCCGGAGCTCGCTGCAAGCGCGGGGCTTCCTCGCGAGCATCCTGGGCCACGCTCGGAGGGGAGCCGGCATATCGCTCGCCGGGAGGCCGCTCCCGCGGTTCGCACGCGACGAGGTCGCTCGCGTCCTGTCGAACGAAGCACGCGGGACGCAAGTCCTATAATCAGGCCATGCGAATGATGCGAGCGCTCGGGATCGGGCTCCTCGGAGCGGTCTCCCTGCTTCCGATCCAGGCCCGTGGCTACGACTTCTCGAAGGCCGACCTCTCGGGGGACTGGTACGTGCTGGTCCGCTTCAAGGACTCGACGTCCGAGGACAAGTCGATCGAGAAGTTCAAGGACTTCGCGTGGTCGATCGAGCAGACCCCCAACACCCTCACCTGGGAGTGGTACCCCTACGTCGTCTTCGATGACGACACCGAGCAGATCCGCCGCCACGCCATGATGAACTTCCTGCACTGGACACCGACCGAGGACCAGTGGAAGGCGCTCGAGCTCTCGCTTCCGGTCAGCGCGCGCGCCATGCAGCGCAAGCGGATGAAGGGCAATCCCAGCGAGGGCTTCCGGTCGCTGCCTCCCCTCGCTTCCGGGGGATTCAATACCCTGACCTTCAGCCGCCAGTGGGAGGTCCGCTACTCGCCCGAGAAGGTCAACGTCGTCATCGTCGACTCGCTCAGCGGCTCCGGAGGCCTCGAGGGGATGGACGAGGCGATCGTCTACACGATCGACCAGAGGGCCAGCCCGACGGAGCTCCGGGGCGCGTACCGCGAGGGCACCAAGAGCGGCCGCTTCCGGATGGTCAAGTCGCACGAGCGCAAGGTCGTCAAGTAGGGCCATGGCGGGGGCGCCCGTCGAGCCGGAGCCCACGATCCGTCCAGCCTCGGCAGGGGACCGACAGAGCATCCTCGAGCTGTGGCTCGAGCTGATCGCGCACCACGACCGGCTGGATCCCGAGGGAGCCGCCCGTCCGATCGACCGCGAGGCTCTCCTCGCCGAGTTCACGCGCTCGCTCGAGCGTCCCCAGCACCGTGTCTGGCTCGCCCGCGAGGCGGGGCGGGCGATCGGCTTCGTCTCGGCCGAGATCGACGGGGCGACCGGCTGGATTCACGAGCTCTACGTGGTCGAGGGCTGGCGCCGTCGGGGTCTCGCTCGCGCGCTGGTGCAGGTATCGGGCGGCTGGCTGCGCGAGTCGGGAGCCGGAAGCGTGCGAGTTCGCGTAGAGCCCATGAACCGCGTCGGGCTCGAGTTCTGGGCTCGACAGGGGTTCTCGGAGCGAGCGCGCATTCTGGAGGGATGAGCTAGTGTCCCGCGCCATGCATCCGCTCGCGTGTGAGCTCAATGCCCGCATCCGCGCTGCCAGTGCCGACGTCTACGCGCTGCTCTCCGAGCGGGGCCGCAGGCTCTACTTTCCCAAGGGCATCTTGAGCCAGACCGCCGAGGCGCGCGCCAAGGCGCAGCGCTTCGATGCGACGATCGGCGTAGCCACCGAGCGGCGGCACGTTCCGATGGTGCTCCCCTCGCTCGCCTCTCACCTGGGCGATCTCGAGGCCGCCGAGGCCGTGTCGTACGCGCCGGCCACCGGGCAGCCGGAGCTGCGCGCCGCCTGGCGGCAGAAGCTCCTGGCCCAGGGTCCGGCGCTGCGCGGGCGCACCTTTGGGCTTCCCGTGGTCACCTGCGGCATCACCCACGGGCTCGCGCTCGTGGGGGACCTCTTCGTCGATCCGGGGGACCGGCTGGTGCTGCCCGCCCCGCTGTGGGGAAACTACCGGCTCGGCTACGAGACGCGGCTCGGAGCCGAGATCGAGACCTTCCCCCTCTACTCCGAAGACGGTCGCTTCAACGTTGCGGGATTGCGCGCGGCGCTGGGGTCCGGCCCCGAGAAGCAGCTCGTGCTGCTCAACTTTCCCAACAATCCCACCGGCTACACGCCGCTCCAGAGCGAGGTCGAAGCGATCCGCGCCGCGCTGCTCGACGCGGCGGAGTCGGGTCGGCGGATCTGCGTGATCCTGGACGACGCCTACTTCGGCCTCACCTACGACGAGGGCGTTCTGGACGAGTCGCTCTTTGGCGAGCTGACGGGCGCGCACCCGAGGCTGCTGCCGATCAAGCTCGATGGTGCGACCAAGGAGCTCTACGCCTGGGGTCTGCGCACGGGGTTCCTCACCTTCGGGACTCCCTCGGGCTCGGGCGAGCCCGAGGCGCTGCTGGCGGCGCTCGAGAGCAAGACGGCAGGTGCGATCCGCAGCGGGATCTCCAATGCCTCGCAGCTCTCGCAGACGCTGGTGCTGGACGCGCTTCGCTCCCCGAGCCTCGAGTCCGAGCGCCGCGCGCTCTTCGAGACCTTGCGGGCGCGGGCTTTGCGCGTGCGCGAGGTGGCCGGGCGTCCAGGGTATCGCGCGAGCTTCGACGTCCATCCCTTCAACTCGGGCTACTTCATGTGCGTCCGGGTCAAGGGCGTCGACGCCGAGGCTCTGCGGGTGCACCTGCTCGATCGCTACGGCGTCGGCCTGATCGCCCTCGGGGAGCACGACCTGCGGATCGCCTTCAGCTCGCTCGAGCTCGACGAGATCGAGCCCCTCTTCGCGCTCCTCGAGCGGGCGATCGCGGACCTGCGGGAGGCCTGAGCCCCGTCCGCTACCAGTCCAGGGGCTCCGGAAACCAGCGCTCGAGGAGCTCGCGGTACTCGTCCAACGCCTCGTCGCACACCTGGTCGGGGTCCTTCGTGTACAGGTCGTAGGCGGCGAAGGGGATCATGTGCGACTGGCGCAGCGCCCGGTCGCTCTCGTCGAAGAGGAAGAGGTACTCCCCCGCGATCGACTGGAAGCTGTGGTGGCGGATCGTCCAGGCGATCTCGCGCGGCACCCGGTCACGCAGGATCTCGTAGAGATACTGATCGTGGCCGAAGGCGAAGGTCACCTGCTCCAGCCCGCAGCCCTCGTCGTAGATTCCGAGCCGCGTCGCGTAGCGCGGGTCCCCGGCGTCGGGATTGCGCTCGAGCAGCTCCGCGTGGCGGATCTTCGGTGAGAAGGCGCATCCGAGCGGGAAGATGTCGCCCACCACGAACTCTGGACGCTCTCCATGCTGCTGGATCAGCTTGCCCAGGTCGTGCACCAGGCCCAGCACGATCCAGTCCTCGCTCCGCCCCGCCTCGCGGATGGCGTTCGCAGTCTGCAGGGCATGGCCGAGCTGACTCATGCCCTGCAGGTCGCCGTCGGATGCGTCGCGCACGTTCGCCAGCTCCGAGAATCGCTCCCACACCGTTGCGCGTCCGATCCGGCGCTGGGCCCAGTGCTCGGCGCGCTCCCGGGCGCGCGCCAGAGACTGGTCACGGTTGTGGCGCTCGTAGAAGCCACGCACGTCCGGTCGGAAGCGCGTGTCTCGGTAGCTCGTCCCGCTCATGCGTCCTCCAGGGACAGCAGATCTCGGAGCAGTCTCTCACCCAGGTCGAGGATCTGCTCGCAGGCGGGTGGAGCCAGCAGGCTCATCAGGACCTCGTAGCGGTGATGGGCGAAGGGCTCGGCCAGGTCGCGAGGGTGAGGCAGGTAGCGCAGCCAGCCGTTCCCGATCCCCGCCACCCGTCCGCGCTGGCCCAGGCGCTGCGCTCGCGCCGCCCAGTCCAGGCCGACCTCGGTGGTCGGCTCGACGGGCAGCGCCAGCAGGGCGCCCTCGCCGATCCGAAGGCTCTGGACCTCGACGCCGACCCGGCGCTTGCCTCCGGTCAGGCGGGGGCCCGTGCGGTCCCTGAAGTAGAGCCGAGCCCGAGCGATCGCCTCGCGCGCCTGCGCCAGCGGGAGGTCTCGCGCCCTGCGCTGGATCCACTCGTGGAGCTCCGAGGGGCGCGGGATCGCCTCGGGAGCGACCCCCAGGAGGGTTGCCAGGCCCCGGCGTCGGCTCTCGAGGGACTCCCTGGCCGCGGCCTCGGAGACGTCGCCGGGATGCAGCGGAAGGTCGAGCGAGCGGCTGGCCGCGCCGAGCGCGGCGGGGCCGGTCTCGATCTCCGGCATGCGCTCGAGCACGGCCTCGGCGACCTCGAGGCCCAGCACGCGCACCGCCTCGAAGCCCAGGCCCACGCTCTGTCCCGGGATCGCCAGGTCCATCAGCGCTCGGGTGCGCGGGTCGATGTCGGCGTGCGCCCCGAGCAGGAAGGGCGCCACGCCGCCGCCCGCTGCCTCGATCGCACGCGACGCGACCCCCGACCAGTCTGCCGAGATCTCGAGGTTGTCGTGGCCCAGGACCGTGCCGTGGCAGCCGTGCGAGAACAGGGTCGCGATCGGCTGCCCGCCCTCCTCCACCACCCGCAAGATCGCGACCTCGCGATCGACCGGGCCGCCCTCCAGGCGGCGGTTGCGGCCGATCTGCACCGCGGCTCGTCCCCAGCCCAGGCGGGCGCTCCGCCGCGCCTGCCAGGCGGCGCTCGCGGCGGTCACGATCCCGTCGAAGAGCGGCGCCACGTGGGGCGGCTCGGGAAGGCCTGCGGCAAGCGCCGCGAGGCCGGTGTCGGGACCCGAGTGGGTGTGCGTGCACGAGATCAGGATCTGCGCGCTCGAGAGCCCCGTGGCTCGCGAGATCCGCTCGCGCAGCGCCCGGGCCTGGTCAGGCGCCATCAGGCACAGCTCGGCACAGACGATCAACAGGGCCCGCTCCGAGCCCTCGCTCCCCCGGGAGAGCGCCAGGGCCCGGGCATGCAGGGGGTCGTGGACCGCCGTCGCTGCGCCCTCTCGGGCGCCGTAGCCCATCAGCTCCACGCCGGCAGGGGGGGTGATGTCGGCGCGCCAGGCTCCCGCCCGAAGACCCCTGCTCTCAGCGACCATGAAATCTGCTTGCCTCGGGGGGCACTATAGGCGATTCATAGGGGCCGCCGGGTCCGGTCGAGGGCTCAGGCGGGGTCGCGAGAGGTCCGAAGACAGCTGCGGGGAAGGCTCCCGGGAGGGGCCGATCCCCAGAAGCCTGTCCGGTACCGGGGATGCGGATCGGGAGCCGGCTGCGAGACCGGCGGCAGAAGATGGGGAGCGGAATGCGACGCGGTCCCGGCAGGGCGGTGGGAGGATGGCCCGAGAGCCGTCGCGTTCTCCGGCGCGGGTGGGTCGCCGGCCTGCTCTTCAGCGCCTCGGCCGCTGCGACCTACGGGCTCTTCTCGCAGCTCTCGGCTGCGGGTCCCGCCGAGCCGCCGGTCGCCGTCTCCGAGGCGCCGGCCGAACCCGCGTCCCAGCCCGGGTGGGTCGCCACTCCCGCGCCCGGCTTCCAGGGTCCGGTCCGACCCGAGCCCACCGGCGAGGGGACACCCGACGACCCGATCCGCGTGCTGACGGGCCGGATCGCTCCGGGGGGAACCCTGGCCGAGGCGATGGCCGAGCGGCAGGTCTCGGCGGCGACGGTGTACGAGCTCACGAGCGCGATCCGTCCGGTCTTCGACTTCCGGCTCGCCCGTCCCGGCGACTTCTTCTCGCTGATCCTCGCCCCCGACGACTCCATCCTGTCTTTCGAGTTCCAGCGAGGCCGGCGCCAGGTCTATCGGGTCTGGAGGGCGGAGGGCACAACCGAGCGACTTCAGGCGGAGGCCTCCGAGGTCCCCCTGGAGCGCCGCGTGGTGCACCTGTCGGGAGTGATCGATCGGTCGCTCTTCAAGTCGGTTCTCGCGCTTGGCCAGACGGCCGACCTGGTGAGCCACTTCGTCGAGATCTTTCAGTGGGACTTCGACTTCTCGAAGCAGACGCGACCCGGCGATCGCTTCGACGTCGAGTTCGAGAAGTTCAGCGACAACGATGGCTTCGTCCGCTCTGGGACGATCCTCGCGGCTCGCTACCGATCGCAGGGCGAGAACTACACCGCGATCTACTTCGAGGACGAGGATGGCTACGGGGACTACTACCACCCCGACGGGACCTCCCTGCGCCGGGCCTTCCTGCGTGCGCCGGTCAAGTACTCGAGGATCAGCTCGGGGTACTCGCGGAGTCGCTTGCACCCCATCCTCAAGGTGCGGCGCGCTCACCTGGGGATCGACTACGCCGCGCCGCGCGGGACGCCCGTCTGGGCGGTGGCCGACGGGAAGGTGACCTTCAAGAGCTGGAATGGCGGGTTCGGTCGCATGATCAAGATCCGTCACAACAACGGCTTCGTCTCGTCCTACGGTCATCTCTCCCGCTTCGCGGCCGGTCTCCACGTGGGCGACCGCGTTCAGCAGAAGCAGGTGATCGGCTACGTGGGCTCGACGGGTCTCGCGACCGGTCCCCACGTCGACTTCCGGCTGAAGACCGACCGGGGCTTCGTCAATCCGCTGAAGGTCCACTTTCCGAAGGGCAAGCCGATCTCGGTGCAGGAGCACGCGGCATTCGAACGGACGCGCGACAGGCTGCTCGCCCAGCTCGACGGCGAGGCTCCGGACGGCGTTCTCGAAGCCCGTCACTCCGCCCTGGCCGAGTAGCTTCCGGGCGACATTCCCGGTCTACGGCGAGCTCCCATGGGCGGGCGGGAGCGTGCGTGCGACGCAGACTGCCACGACGGCGTCCCCCTCGACGTTGACCATGGTCCGGAACGTATCCAGGAAGCGGTCGATCGAGATCAGCAGACCCACCGCCTCGACGGGCAGCCCCACGGCGTCGAGCACCACGACCATCGTCACCATCCCGGCCGACGGGATGCCCGGCGCTCCGATGGACATGAGCATCGCCATCAGGAAGACGGTCAGCTGCGCGCCGAGGCCCAGGTCGACTCCGTAGATGTTTGCCACGAAGAGGGCGGCGATCGCCTCGTAGAGAGCGGTCCCGTCCATGTTCACCGTCGCGCCGAGCGGCAGCACGAAGCTCGAGATGGACGGGGAGACCTGCAGGTTCTCCTCGACGCAGCGGGTGGTCACGGGCAGGGTCGCGGCGCTCGAGCTCGTCGACAGCGCGACCAGCAGTGCCTCGCGCAGCCCACGGAAGAGCTCGCCGGGCTTCACGCCGGCGAGCACCCGCGCCAGGATCGGCAGCGTCACCCCCGCGTGCAGCGCCGTCCCACCCACGACCACCGCCGAGAATCCGAGCAGGCTCTCGAAGAGCGTGGCAAAGCCCACTGTGGCGACCAGGTGGCCGATCAGCGCGAAGATGCCGACCGGAGCGAGCCGCACGAACCACGAGATGATCTCCATCACCGCCAGGTAGCCCGCCTCGATCGCCTCGACCGCGGGGCGAGCCCGGGCGGGCCCGAGTCGCACGAGGGCCAGGCCGAGCAGGACGGCGAAGACGACGATCGGGAGGATCCGGCCCTCGGCGAGGGAGGCAAAGGGATTGTGCAGCACCGCGAGCAGGGAGTCGGCGAGGAAGGTGCCGAGACCCGCCGTCGCCTTCACGCTGCCCGCGGCGGGCACCGTCGTCTGGAAGAGAGCCGTCTCGCGCAGGGCCCCTCCCGTCCCGGGTCGGACCAGGTTCACGAGCACCAGCCCGGTGGCCACCGCCACGGTCGAGGTGCCCACGTAGAGGCCGAAGGTCCGCAGCCCGATGGATCCGAGCCGGCGAGGGTCGCCGATCCGGGCCACCCCGGCGCTGATCGAGAGCAGGATCATGGGGGCGATCAGCATCTTGAGCATCGCGATGAAGATCTGTCCCACGGGGCGCAGACCCGCGATGTCGCTGCCGGGAATGGCCCCGAGCGCCGCGCCGAGGACGACTCCGATGCTGATCTGCAGGTAGAGGGGAGCTCGGCTGGCGAGCGAGATCAGCGTTGCTCCCACGACCAGCGCTACCTGGGCGGGAAGCACCAGGCCGGCGGCCAGTAGCACGGGGAAGGCCGCACAGCAAGCGATGCCCCCTGCTTGCACCCCCCCCCGCCGCATGCTCCGGGAGCTTACACTGCGCCCGTGGCCAATCGCTGGGACGCGCTTGCGAGAGAGCTGGCGGAGCGGGACGCGGGATTGCGGGACGACCTGCGGAGAGCCTGGGAGTCCGCGGCCGCGCTCCGCGAGCGGGTGGCCACGGCGGTCGACCGCTTTCGAAGAGCGGCGCTGGCGGCCGCTGCGGATCACCTGTGCGACGTGCAGGTGAGCGCGGTCGGCCCCGACGAGAAGCACGTCGACTGCGTGCGCTTTCGGGTCTCGCGCGGCCGGGTCGAGGCACTCTGCGTCGCGAAGGCGAGCGGCAAGATCACCCTGGTCGGGCCCTTCAAGAGAGGGGGCAAGGAGGGCCCCTGCGGGGACTACCCACTCTCGGGCCCCGAGGTCGAGAAGGCCCTCGACGCGCGGATCGAGGCACTGATTCGCCAGGCATCCGAACGCTGAACGCATGTCCGGAGCGGGTGCAGGAGCCGATCGCGGTGGAGCCATGGACTCGGCCCCGCGATGAGTCTCGTCCGCCAGGACCCGGAGCTCGAGCGTCCGATCGATGACCTGTCCCAGCTGACCGACTACTTCCGGCGCGCCGAGAAGCCCCGCGAGCGCTGGAGGATTGGAACCGAGCACGAGAAGGTCGGGCTCTATGCCGACACGCTCGACCCCGTACCCTACGAGGGGCCACGCGGAATCCGCCGCCTGCTCGAGATCCTGCGCGACGAGCATGGATTCGAGGCGCTGGTCGACGAGGGACTGCTGGTGGGCCTCGAGCGGGACGGAACCACCATCACCCTCGAGCCGGGCGGCCAGCTCGAGCTCTCGGGCGCGCCCCTGCTCACGATGTTCGAGACGTGCGGGGAGTTCCGGGATCACCTGGCGCTGATGAAACACGTATCATCGCGGCTCGGCATCCTCTGGCTCGGGCTCGGCATCCACCCGCGCGACCCGGTCGAGCGCGTGCCGCGCATGCCACGCAAGCGGCACGAGATCATGCGCCGCTTCCTGGCGCCGCGAGGCAAGCTCGCGCCCGCGATGATGCACCAGACTGCCTGCGTGCAGGCGAACCTCGACTACGCGTCTCCACTCGACATGGCGCGCAAGCTCCGCGTCGCGACCGCCATCTCGCCGATCGTGACCGCGCTCTATGCGAACTCGAGCATCTCGCTCGGACGCCCGAACGGGTTCGAGTCGAAGCGGGCCTTCATCTGGCGCCATACCGATCCCGCACGCTGCGGGATCCTGCCCTTCGTATTCGAAGAGGACTTCCTGGAGTCGGGTCGCGCGTACCAGGCGTACGCGGACTGGGCGCTCGACATCCCGATGATGATGCTGCAGCGGGGCGAGGAGCACCTTGCGCTCGACGGTCGGACCTTTCGCGTGTTCGTGGAGCAGGGCTACGAGGGCCTCGAGCCGATCCTGGCAGACTGGCATCTCCATCTGACGACCCTCTTTCCCGAGGTTCGCCTCAAGCGCGTCATCGAGGTGCGCGGCGCGGATGGGGTTCCCCCCGACCTGGTCTGCGCCCTCTCCGCCTTCTGGAAGGGCATCCTCTACGATCCGGTCGCTCTCGACGCGACCCTCGAGCGTGTCGCTCCCTGGAGCTTCGAGGCGGTGGACCGGATGCACGAGGACGTGGCGCGGCGCGGGCTGTCCGCAGCGGGTCCCGCGGGCGAGGTTCTGGCCGAGGCGCGCGCGCTCTTACCCCCGGCGGCAGAAGGGCTGCAGCGGATCGGCATCCGGAACGCAGAGGGGCGGGACGAGTCGCTGCTCCTCGACCCGCTCTTCGAGATCGCCGAGCGGGGAACGTCCCCCGGCCGCGAGATCGTGCGGCTGTGGGAGGGAGCGTGGGGGCAGAAGCTCGAGCGCCTGGTCGAATACGCCCGCTACTGAGAAGGTCTCTAGCCAGGGACCGAGATGCGCGTGGGTTGCATCTCGAGGGCGGCCGGGCCCTTCGCCTGGGCCGGTTGACCCCCGGCGAGTCGCCGAGATACGCTACGGCGGATCCTGGGTCGCCGGCTCGCCACCAACAGGGCGGGAACACACACTCAACGGGCGGTGCCGGCAGCGGTCACCCGCCAGGCCGACCCACGGACGGCAGCCACGGAGGGAGGACTCCACGATGAAGCCTGTACGTATCCTGCTCGCACTCGGGCTTGCAGCCGCGTTCCTGAGTGTCACGCCCACCGCCTATGCGCAGTCGGCGGCAGACTCGAAGCGGACCCTGAAGATCTGGAAGAAGCTCTACAAGGAGCCCGGCATGATGGAAGTGGACGTCCGCTACATGCGTGGCACCGTGCTCATGACCGGAGATGTGGCCGACGAAGAGCTCCAGGCCAAGGCCAACAAGATCGTGAACAAGCAGCGCGGGGTGAAGGACGTACGCGATCGACTGCGCCTGCGGCCGCCGGATGTCGCGGCCGGGGCGACCGACTGCGACACGATCATGGCGAAGCTCGACAAGAAGATCGAGATGGACGAGGAGCTCAACCAGGCCCGCCGCAAGTACGACATCAAGTGCGAGAACGGCGCCATGACCATTACGGGCCGGCTCCAGGACTACACCCAGGCGTTCAGCCTGCTGAACGAGATCCGCAAGATCGACGGCGTCGCCTCGATGAACTTCGAGAAGCTCAAGTACTGAGCCGAGCCCTGGTCCCGGCCCCTCGTGGGCCGGGCGCTCTCGTTTGCCGGGCCGCCGCCCGGCCGATCTCCCCCCCCCGGCGCTCGCGGCGTTTGACGGCGTCGGCGAGGTGCCTAGGCTGGGCGGGGCGATGACGGACCCTGGGACCCTGCAGGTCAATGTGAGCGGAGAGACCGTCACGGTCCCGGCCGAGCTGCCGCTCCTGCCGGTCCGCCAGACGGTGATCTTCCCGGGCACCACCCTGCCGCTCGCGGTGGGGCGTCCCCGCTCCGCGGCCGCCGTTCGCCAGGCCTCCGGGACCGATGGCTTTCTCGCGATCCTGACGCAGCGCAACGCGGAGCAGGAGCGGCCCGGAGAGGCCGGCCTCTACGAGGTCGGCACGCTTGCCAAGGTCCTCCAGGTGGTCGATACGGGCTCCGGGCTCTCGGTGGTCGTGGTCGGGATCGCTCGCTTCAGGCGAGTCGAGCTGATCGAGGACGAGGCCCTTCAGCGGGTCCGGGTCGAGCGGGTCGAGGATGTGCTCGACCAGACCGCCGAGGCCGAGGCGGCCCGTCGAACCGCGACGCAGCTCGCCAAGCGCCTGGTGCAGCTGCGGGAGGATCTGCCCGACGAGCTGCAGGAGATGCTGGACCGGCTCACCGATCCCGCCCGCCTGGCCGACCTGATCGCCTTCGGCGGCAATCTCTCGGTCGAGGAGAAGGTGGCCCTGCTCGCCGAGCCCGACGTCCTGGCGCGGCTGCGCATCCTGATGGGCTACCTGATGCGCGAGATTCGCGTCGCCGAGGTGGGTCAGGGCTTCCGGGAGCGTGCGGCCGACGAGATCGACGAGGGGCGGCGGCGCTCGATGCTGCGCGAGCAGCTTCGCAAGATCCAGGAGGAGCTCGGAGAGTCGGACGAGCAGACCGCCGAGGCCGACGAGCTGCGGGAGCGCGTGGACCAGGCGGACCTGCCTCCGCGCGTTCGCGAGGTCGCCGAGGCGGAGCTCGGCCGGTTCGCGGCCGTGCCGACCCACTCTCCGGAGCGCAACGTGATTCGCACGTACGTCGAGTGGATCCTGGACGTGCCCTGGACCGCACAGACCGAGGACAACCTGGACCTGGAGCATGCGCGCCGGATCCTGGACGAGGACCACTACGACCTCGAGCGCGTCAAGGACCGGATCCTCGAGTACCTGGCCGTGCGCAAGCTCGTGAGCGAGCCGCGCGGCCCGATCCTGTGCCTGGTGGGGCCTCCGGGTGTGGGCAAGACCTCGGTGGCTCGCTCCGTGGCGCGGGCCATGGAGCGCAAGTTCGCGCGCGTGTCCCTGGGCGGCGTCCGCGACGAGGCCGAGATTCGGGGCCATCGCCGCACCTACGTGGGTGCCTTGCCCGGCCGAATCATCCAGGGGCTCAAGAACGCGGGCAGCGCCAATCCGGTCTTCGTGCTCGACGAGATCGACAAGGTCGGCGCCGACCCGCGTGGCGACCCGTCGTCCGCACTGCTCGAGGTGCTCGACCCGGAGCAGAACCACGCCTTCAGCGATCACTACATGGAGGTCCCCATCGATCTCTCCCGGGTCCTCTTCATCGCCACCGCCAACCGCACCGATACGATCCCGGCCCCGCTCCTCGACCGCACGGAGATGATCGAGATTCCGGGCTACACCGCGCGCGAGAAGCTGCGGATCGGGACCGACTTCCTGGTGCCGCGGCAGCTCGAGGCCCACGGCATCGAGGAGGGGACCGTCACGATCTCGGAGGCCGCACAGCTGCGGGTGATCGAGGAGTACACGCGTGAGGCGGGCGTGCGCGGTCAGGAGAGGCAGCTCGCGGCGCTCATCCGCAAGGCGGCCCTGCGCATGGCGGAGGGCGCCGACAAGGTCACGATCGGTGCGGAGGATCTCGAGGAGCTGCTCGGCCCTCCCCGCTTCCTGCGCGATGACGCAGAGCGCATCGACCGTCCCGGAGTGGCGATCGGGCTGCTATGGACCCCCGTGGGAGGCGACATCACCTTCGTGGAGAGCGCGCTCCTCGATGGGCCTCCCAAGCTCCATCTGACCGGGCAGCTGGGGGACGTGATGCGCGAGTCGGGCCAGCTGGCCCTGTCCTACCTGCGCTCGAACGCGGAGTCGCTGGGCATCGATCCGCTGCTCTTCGAGAAGCACGAGATCCACGTGCACGTTCCCACGGGGGCCATGCCCAAGGACGGACCGTCCGCGGGCCTGACGCAGCTGGTCGCGCTGGCAAGCCTGCTGCTGGGGCGCAAGGTCTCGAGCGACCTGTGCATGACCGGCGAGATCACCCTGCGCGGGCAGGTGCTGCCGGTGGGCGGGCTCAAGGAGAAGCTGCTGGCGGCGCACCGCGCGGGCCTGCGGTCGGTCATCCTGCCCGCGCGCAACCGCGATGACCTGGAGGAGCTCCCCGACGAGGTACGCGAGGAGCTCGAGCTCCACCTGGTGGACGAGATCGATCAGGCCCTCGAGCTCGCGCTGGGGCCCGGCGACGGCGAGCGGACGGTCCCCTCCCGTGGCTGAGCACAACCCCCCCATCTCGATCTCGGAGGTCTCGGGACCCAGCCTGCTCCGGCTGGCGCGCGCCAGTCGGGCGGCGGCCGTCCGAAAGCTGCGGGGCCTCGATCCCGAGAGCCAGGCGCGTGCCTGCCTGGAGCTGCGTCCCGAGGTCCGCAGCGAGTTCCTGATGCTCCTGGATCACCCGGAGCAGGTCGTGCCTCTCTTTCCCGACCCCGCAGTGTGCATGACCGTGCGAGCGTCCGGCATGGAGGCAGGGGCGTGGCTGCTCGAGATGGCGACTCCGGAGCAGCGGCAGACCTGCTTCGACCTCGACTGCTGGTCGGGTCCCTCGCTCCAGCTGTCCCGGGTGGGCGAGTGGGTCGATGCGCTCCTCGAGGTCGGGCCAGAGACCGTGGCGCGAGCGGTGGGGGAGACCGACCTGGAGCTCTGGATCCTGATGCTCCGGGACCAGGCGAGCCTGCAGGTGCTCGCCAAGGAAGAGGTCCCACCGCTCGGAGCCCTCACGGTCGATGGGGTCGTGTACTTCATCCCCCGCGAGGGAGTCGATCCCTCGCGGGTCGAGAAGGTCGCCCGCGCTCTGGTCGCGCACGCGCCCGCAGACTACTGGCGGTGGGTCTACGGGGTCCTCTTCGAGAGCCCGACCGAGCTCGAGGAGCAGGCACTTCGCTGGCGCAGCGGGCGGCTCGCCGACCTGGGCTTCCCGGAGCGCGAGCAGGCGCTCGGGGTCTACGCTCGCTTGAGGCCAGATGACGCTCCGGTGTGGGAGCTTGGCGAGCCCGGGTCTGCGGTCGTCCCATCGGGCTCGATCCCCCGACAGCTCGAGGGCTCGCGGGTGGGGGAGGCTCTTCAGCGCCTGCCTCCCGACGCGGCGAGCGCGGTGCTCCGGCGGATCCTGGCGCTGACCAATGCCGTCGCCGTGGCGGACGATCTCGTCCTCTCCGAAGCCAACGCGATCCCCAAGGCTCTCGAGAAGGCCGTCCGCGGAGTCGACGCGGGCCTGCTGGAGGCGGCGCGGGTCCAGGATCGGCCCCTCGAGGAGATCCTCGTCACGACCCTGCCCTTCGATCTCTTCCGGATCGGCGCCACGGGTGACCCCACGCTTCGCAAGGTCTGGCGGGATCCCTTCGACGACGAGGACGACCGCTCGGAGGGCGAGGGGTGAGGGGTCTCCCGTGGCTCCTTCTCGGGCTGGCCACTGCGGCCGGAATCCAGTGGGTGGCTCCGAGAATGCCCGTGGGAGCGGGATCCCTCGAGATCCTGCTCACCGCAGTCAGCTTGGTCGCGACTCCGCTGGCGCTCGGCTGGCTCGCCTGGCTGGGAACGCAGCGCAGCACGGGCTGGGCCATCGCCTGGGGAGCGGGACTGCTGGTACCCTACGTGAACCTGGTGCTCGTGAGCCTGTTCGCGCGGCGCTACTGGCGGGAGGGCGCCCGGGCGCCGGTGCTGCTCCTGGTGGGCGCCTCGGTCGGGGAGACCTGGGTCCTGCTCCGTCTGCTCAGCCCGCCCCTACCCTTCGTGGTGTAGTCGCAGCGCCTGGGGCGGCGGGGGCGGGTCGGGGAGCCTGCGACCGAGCAGCTCGAGAAAGCTGCCGAGCACACGATGGGTCAATCCCCACACCACGTGCTCCTGGTAGGCGACGCCGGGGAACGTTCCACTGAACTCCTGCCGGACGAATCGGTAGTTCACCGCGGAGCGCGGATCCAAGATGTGAGAGAGGGGAATCCACAGGGTCGTCTGCACCTCGTGGTTGCTCCGGATCGGCGGGCGCTCCCCGAGCACGTACACGAAGGGGGTGACCACGACCCGGCGTGGCTGTCCGGCTCGACTTCCCGAGAAGTCGTCGATCCTGCCGGCGGGAGCGCCGAGGCGGATGCCGACCTCCTCCAGGGTCTCCCTGGCCGCGGTTGCGGCCAGATCCGGATCGTCCGGGTCGTGATGACCACCGGGAAAGGCCATCTGACCGGACCAGGGGTCTCCCTCTCGAACCGCGCGTTCGATGAAGAGCAGCTCCGGCGCGAGGCCGGCAGGTTGGTGGACCAGGATCGCGACCGCAGCCACGATCGCGTCGTCGGCCGCGCTCACCTCGCGAGGTCGGTGGCTCGCCAGGCGCTCTCGGATCCGCTCGATGCTCGGCACTCTCCACAATGTACCGCCTCGCTCGCTCCCGCCCGCCCCTCCAGCCGTCGCGTGCACGGTGCGGCGCCCCGACTTCTCGGCGCGGTGCGTCAAGAGGGGGGTCGATCCCCCCCGATCCGACGTGCGAGGAGTCTCCGGAGGTCTCGATTCCCGTCAGAAATCCGCCTGTGCGGCGCCACACGAATTGACATGCCCTTCGAGCTGAAATAACTAGAAGAGAGCAATCGCGACGGGGGTGTGTGCGTCGTGAGGTCGGGGGATAGGGCCATTCCACGACGGATCGCCTTCATCAACGAGAAGGGCGGGAGCTGCAAGACCACCCTGGCGTCGAGCCTTGGCGACTACCTGACTCGCGTGTGTGGCGCCCGGGTGCTCCTCGTCGACCTCGATCCCCAGGGCCAGCTCGGTAAGGTACTCGGAGTCGATGTGGGCGCGGAGCGCCGCACGGCGCTCGACCTGCTCCTCGACGCGGTCCTCGGTGAGGAGACCCGGCCCCCTCTCCCGGTGATCCGCGCGCGCCATCCCGGTCTGGACCTCGTCTGCTCGAACAAGTCGTTGGCTCTCTTTCCCGAGGAGGCTGCGGAGCGCGAGGGCGAAGAGGCTCTCTACCTGCGACGCGCCATCGATGCCGTGCGGGGCTACGACTACGTGCTCTTCGATGCACCCCCCTCCTTTGGCACCATCACGCTGAACGTGCTCCTGGCCTCCAGCGAGATCGTGCTGCCCGTGCCGCTCACGTTCCTGGCGCTGGACGGGGCTGCCGAGATGACGCGTACGGTCGAGATGGTGCGTACGCGCTTCCGGCACCCGGCCCTGCAGATCACGCTCGTCGTTCCCACCTTCGCCCGGCGCACGCGCATGGCCCGCGAAATTCTCGGAAAGCTCCGCGAGCACTTCCCGCGCCAGCTCTCCAAGACGGTGATGGGCTACTCGGTGCTGATCGACGAGGCGCAGAGCCGCGGTCGGACGATCTTCGAGCATGCGCCCCGCTCCACCGCGGCGCGCTGGCTGGCCGAGCTCGGGAACGAGCTGATCTCGCGCGACCCCGCGCTCTGTGACGCGGACCCCCCGCTGCGAGCCCGGTCGTGAAGCGGACACGCTCCCAGAAGCCCGGTCGAAGTCTCGGCAGCGATCCCTTCTTGAGTGGGGATGGAACGCTCCCCTTCCTGATCCGGCTTCGCGAGCGCACGTTGCGGGTGGTCCCCGACGAGCGGGACGGACGCGATGGGGAGGTTCCCGGGGCGGTCTCGAGCGACGACCTTCCTCCCCTCTCGCTGCGGCACTCGCCCGACATCGGGCCGCCCGTTCCCGAGGTGGGGCTCGAGGATCCCGAGGAGCAGGCAGGCTGGCTCGACCGGCTCGCGAGCCTGTCGCTCGACGCGGCGGACGATCGCCGGCTCCAGCAGATCACCGCGTCGCTCGGCGCCTCTCCCTACGACGCGCTCGGCCTCAACGGCCGCACCTCGAGACGGGCGCTGGGTCTGTTCAAGCTGCTCTACCGCTACTGGTTCCGGGTCGAGAGCCGCGGCCACGAGCTCCTTCCCGAGAAGGGTGGGGGCATCCTGGCGGCGAACCACGGGGGGCTGCTGCCCTTCGATGGGGCGATGACCGTCGTCGACGTGTTCAGCCACGCTCGGCCTCCGCGCCTGGTGCGGGCGATCGTGGAGCGTTGGGCCGGGACCCTGCCCTTCGTCAACGTCTTCTACGCGCGCGTCGGACAGGTGATCGGCACGCGCGAGAACTTTCGGGCGCTGCTCCGGAGCGACCAGCTGGTGCTGGTCTTTCCGGAAGGGGTCTCGGGCATTCGCAAGAAGGCCGTCGATCGCTACCGCCTCTGCGAGTTCCACCTGGGATTCGTCGAGGAGTCCCTCCTCCACCGGGTCCCGATCATTCCCGTCTCGATCGTGGGGGCGGACGACCAGTCGCCGATTCTCTACGACCTCAAGCCCCTGGCGCGCGCGCTGGGCCTTCCGGTGTTTCCGATCACTCCGACCTTCCCGTGGCTGGGTCCGGTCGGGCTGCTCCCCTACCCGGTGCGCTACCAGATCCGCTACGGGGAGCCCTTTCGCTTCTACGAGGACTACCCTCCGGACGCCACGCAGGACCCGACCGCGGTCCGCTACATGGCGGAGCAGGTGCGCAGACGGGTGCAGGAGATGGTCGACCGCGACGTCCTCGAGCGGCGTCAGCCCCGAAGGTGAGCCCGTGCGCCGGGTGCTCGTCACGCATGCCGATGGTCCGCTTGGCCGCCGGCTCCTGCAGGCGCTCTATCGGGATCCGGAGGTCTCGCTCGTGCTGGCCACCGGGACCGGCCCCGCCCCCGCCTTTCTCGAGCCCTACGCGGGAAAGTGCGTCTACCAGCGGCTCGACCTGGCCAAGGCGCGTCATGTGATGAGCCTGTTCCGGTCGGAGCGCTTCGCCCGCGCCCGACTCGACTCGGTGGTGCACCTGCCCTTCGAGACCCCCGCGGTCTCGGCCCGGGTTCCCGGAGGCCTGCCCGCACTCGTCTCGGAGACACGCCGGCTGATCGACGAGTGTCGGCGCGATCCGGGCATCCGCCGCTTCGTGCTGCTCTCGTCGGGGCTCGTCTATCGACCGGAGCCGGGCAACGCAAACCTGTTCGGAGAGGACGCCGAGATCGACTTCGAGGCCGACGACCCCCAGATCCGGACGCTGGTCGATGTGGACGTGCTGTGCCAGAAGCTCGCAACCGACCCGGAGCTCTGCGCGACGATCCTTCGCAGTGCCTCGATCGCCACCGATTCGGGCTCGTTCCTGCTCTCGCCGCCGTTGAGCTCCGACTCCGTTCCGCCCGTGGGGTTCGACCCGATGTTCTCGTTGATCGCGGACCGGGACGTCGCCCGCGGGATCACGACCGCGCTGCACGCCGACCGGCCCGGCGAGTACAACCTGGCGGGGGAGGAGATCTACCCCTGGTCCGTCCTGGGCGAGGTCCCCCCGACCCCGTTCGGCCTCCCCATCCCCGGGGCGCTGCGCGAGGTCTTCGGAACGCTGTCGAGCCTGGTAGCCAGCGCGCGTGGCACTCCCAAGGGCCTGCGAGCGCGCTACGGAGTGGTGCTGGACACGCGACGGGCTCGCGATCTCCTGGGCTTCGAGGTGGCCTACCGCGTCGAAGCCCGGGGCGAGCGAGGGCACTGTCGCATCGAGATCATCCGCTTCCGCTAGAAGAGCCCGTGCCGTCTCCCGAGTCCAGCACGTAGCGGGCGGCGACCCGCCTGGCGCCCCGATCCTCCAGAAAGGCTCGCGCCTCCCGGTCGGCCACCGACAGGGTGACGCGCAGCTCGGCGACCGCATGAGAGTCGAGCCACTCGCGCGCCGCCCCCAGAAGCCGGCCCGCGATGCCCTCGCGGCGGCGTTCCTCGCTCACGATCAGGTCGACGATCGTTCCGTAGCGCGCGGGCTCTCGCGACGGATCGTTGGCGTCGATCTGGGCGTGCAGGTAGGCGACGATCGCTCCGCGCTCCTCCGCCACGAAGAGAGCGGTCCGCGGATCTGCGAGGATGATCTCGCGGTGCTCCGCCGCGATCGCCTCCGCGTCGCTGGAGAGCCCCAGGCGGGGATCGAGCTTGGCCTCGTGCTCCCGGAGCGTGCGCCAGAGCGAGCGGATCGCGTCGAGGTCTCGGCGGCCGGCCCGGCGAACGATCACGCTCATGGAGCGGCAGTGATCTCGAACTGCTCCTGGTGGAACTGGGAGTCGGGACGGATCGCGAGGGTGCGGCCGAGGGTCTCCTCGACCTGCTTCAACGTATCGGCATCCTCTCCGAGCAGCAGCTCGGCTACGGAAGGATGCGTGTGGACCAGGATGGTCTGCCCCTTCAGCAGCTCCGCGGCCTTGGGGATCTCGCGGAAGATCCGGTTCGAGATCGTACGGCTGGACTGGATGTAGCCGCGGCCCTCGCAGTTGGGGCAGGGCTCGCAGAGCTGCTGCGTCAGGCTCTCGCGGGTGCGCTTCCGCGTCATCTCGATCAGGCCCAGATCGGAGATCTTCAGCAGGTTGACCCGGCTCTTGTCTTCGCGGAGCGCCTCCATCAGCGCCCGGTAGACCTTCTCGCGGTTCGAGGCGATCTCCATGTCGATCAGGTCGAGAATGATCAGCCCACCGATGTTGCGGAAGCGCAGCTGGTGGACGATCTCGCGCACCGCCTCCAGGTTGGTCTTGAGGATCGTCTCCTCCAGGTTTCGGCTCTTGCCACCGGTGAACCGCCCGGTATTGACGTCGATCGCGGTCAGCGCTTCGGACTGGTCGATGATCAGGTAGCCCCCTGAGCGCAGCCACACCTTCTTGCCGAGAGCCTCCTCGATCTGGCTCTCGATGCGCTCCACGTCGAAGAGCGCCTTCTGGGCGCGCGAGTGGACGACCCTGGGACGGGGGCTGGCCATGAAGTTCTGCACGAAGGCCTGCATGTCGCCGTAGGCGTCGGGACCGTCCACGATCACCTGCTTCGTCTCGCGTCCGACCAGGTCTCGCAGCACCCGGAGGTGGAGGGGAGGCTCCTCGTAGAGCAGGCAGGGAGCGTCCTGCTGGGACTCTCGCTCCTGGATCCCCTTCCAGACGCTCGCCAGGTAGTCGATGTCGGCCTTCAGGTCCTCCTCGGTGACCCCCGTCGAGACGGTCCGCACGATGAAGCCGAGGTCCTTGGGTCTCAGGCGATCGACCATCTGGCGCAGCCGACGTCGCTCCCGGTCGCTCTCGATGCGGCGGGAGACGCCGACGCGTTGCTCCCACGGCATCAGCACCAGGTGGCGGCCGGCGATCGAGATGCGCGAGGTGATGCGCGCGCCCTTGGTCCCGAGCGGCTCCTTGGCGACCTGGACGAGGATCTCCGCACCCTCCTCCAGGACGTCCTGGATCTGGATGCCGGCTCCCCGTTGCGCCGCCGCGGCACGCCGCCGGCTGCCTCCGCCTCGGGAGCGAGGCGGAGCCTCTTCGACCCCTTCGGCCAGGAGCCCTCGCAGGTCCTGCCGGTAGTCGGTCACGTAGAGAAAGCCCGCCCGCTCGAGGCCGATGTCGACGAACGCGGCCTGCATTCCGGGCAGGACCCGGGTGACCTTACCCTTGTAAACGCCCCCTACGACGCCTCGCTCCGCGAGGCGCTCGATATAGAGCTCCACGATCTGGTCGGCTTCGCGCACGGCAACCCGCGTCTCGCACGGGCCCACGTTCACGAAGATCTCGTTGCGCATGCAGATTTCCTTCTGGACGGCGCAGCTCGCGCTCCGCAGGCGCGTGGAGAGCATTACTCTCGAACACGCGCGGCCGCAGAACGGGCGCCTGTTGAATCATTTGAGCCAGTAGATGCTGTGGCATGGGATGACTGGAGGACGGTCGGCCAGGCCCCCGCTCGCGATGTGATTCTCTTTGTGATGCGGAGATCACGCTCGGGATCCGTGTGCGCAGTGCCCTCGCGAGGCGCCCGGCGGGCTTCTCGCTACACTGACGCTCCCATGTGGGAACCTGCTAAGTCGCAGACCTGTCACAAAAAATCCTAGTGGACACCCGAGACCCGGTCAATGCGCGGCTGCGGAGGCTGCCCTCGGTGGATCGCCTGGTCGAGGCCGCTCGAGGCGCCGGAGCTCCTCGGCGGTGGAGTCAGGTGAGCGCGGCGAGGCGGGTGCTCGGAGAGCTGCGCGCCCGCCTTCGTCGGGACGAGCGCGTCCCCCTTCCCGAGATCGAGGAGCTCGCGCGAGCGGTTCGCGCGCGAGCAGAGGCGCTGGAGCGTCCCTGGCCCCGGCGGGTCCTGAATGCGACGGGCGTGGTCCTGCATACCAATCTCGGCCGGTCGCCACTGGCGGCGGGCGCAGCGCAGGCGCTGGCCCGCGTGGCGAGAGGCTACTCGGATCTCGAGCTGGATCTCGAGACGGGCGAGCGGGGGTCGCGGCTCTCTCGCCTCGAGACGCTGCTGGTCGAGGTCTCCGGAGCCGAGGCGGGCTTGGCGGTCAACAACAACGCCGGGGCACTCCTGCTCGCCGTCGACACGCTCGCTGCGGGCCGTGAGGTGATCGTGTCCCGCGGGGAGCTGGTCGAGATCGGCGGCTCCTTCCGGGTCCCCGAGATCATGGCCTCGAGCCGGGCGCGCCTGCGGGAGGTCGGAACCACCAACCGCACCCACCTGCGAGACTATGCGGACGCGATCGGCCCCGAAACGGGTCTCCTGCTCAAGGTCCATCGCTCGAACTTCGAGCTGCGCGGGTTCACCGCCGAGGTCCCGCTCGCCGACCTGGTGAATCTGGGAAGGGAGCGGGGAGTTCCGGTCGTCGAAGACCGCGGGAGCGGAACGTTCCTGGACCTGCGACCCCATGGCATTCCAGAGCCGCCCGTCAGCGAGGGCCTGCACGCGGGCGCCGACCTGGTGCTCTTCAGCGGGGACAAGCTGCTGGGCAGCGCCCAGGCGGGGATCGCTCTCGGCCGCAGGGCATGCGTCGAGAGGCTCCGTCGAAGCCCACTCGCGCGCGCACTTCGCCTGGACAAGCTGTCCCTGGCGGTTCTGGACTGGACCCTGCTCGCGCTCCTGGACGGCCGCGCGACCGACGAGATCCCCGTGCTCCGGATGCTCTTGCAGACACGAGAGGAGCTGGCCGCGCGCGCAGAGCGCCTCGCCGAGGGGCTCCGACGCCTCGGCCGCGACGACGTGAGCGTGGTCGAGACGCGAGCGCCGGTGGGCGGTGGCAGCCTGCCCGGGGTCGAGCTCGCGGGCAGCGCGGTGCGCCTCGACCTGGGGGGCTCCGCCGCCCGGCTCGCGCGACGCCTGCGACGGGCAGATCCGACGCTGCTGGTGCGGGTGCAGCGGGATGCGCTGTGGCTCGACGCGCGTACCCTCGACGACGACGAAGTCCCGCTGGTGATCGCGGCCTTCGCCGGGCTTCATTGATTCAAGTTCGCGGTTCCGTTAGCCTTTTCGTGTGACCGCCAGCGCCGTATTGGTTCTGAACCGATCCTATCTACCCGTCCACGTGACGACGGTGCGGCGTGCCTTCTCCCTGCTCTACCAGGGGCTGGCGCGGGTGGTGGACGATCAGTACGAGACCTTTGACTTCGATTCGTGGCGCGATCTCGCGATCCGCGCCGGGGATGACTCGATTGGCGTCGTGGGGGGGCTGATCCGGGTTCCGCGTGTGATTCTACTCACCGCGTTCGATCGCATTCCGAAGCGCCATGTGCGCTTCAGCCGGATCAACGTGTACGCGCGGGATCGCAACACCTGTCAGTACTGCGGGAGACATTTCTCGCGGTCAGAGCTCAACCTCGACCACGTAGTCCCCAGATCTCGCGGAGGGCGTACCACCTGGGAAAACGTGGTTTGCAGCTGTCTGGACTGCAATCGACGAAAGGGTGGACGGACGCCGAAGCAAGCCGGTCTACGTCTCATCCAAGCGCCGCGCCGGCCGCGCTGGACTCCCATGACGGGAATCCTGGCGGGGCGCAGGGGGTATCCCGAATGGCGTCCGTTCCTGAGTATCGTCGATGCGTCTTACTGGAACGCCGAGCTGGTTGAGTAGCCGCCGCCGGGGAGCGGCAGGCGAGCCGGGAACGCGCGGAGACCGTCGCGCGGCGGCGGACGGTCCCGCCCGCATCTGGGCGATGGGCGGCGGCAAGGGCGGAATCGGCAAGACCTTCTTTGCCGCCAATCTGGCGGCCGTCGCAGCGCGCGCCGGCCGCCGGGTGATCGGGATCGATGCCGACCTCGGAGGTGCGAACCTGCACACGGCGCTCGGAGTCCGGGGAGGTTCGCGCATCAATCTCTCCGACTTCTTCGAGGACCGGGTCGTCGATCTCGACAAGGCTGCGCTCGAGACGCCGATCCCGGGTCTCCGGCTGATTCTCGGGGCGCTGGGCAACGCGAGCGACTCCGAGACGACGCGCGAGCAGAGGATCCACCTGCTCGACGCCGCCCGGCGGCTCCCGGCGGACGTGATCGTTCTCGATCTCGCCGCCGGAATGGAACGCTCGACGCTGGACTTCTTCGTCTCCGGAGACTCGAGCTTCATCGTGACGACGCCGGAGCCGACGGCGGTCGAGAATGCCTACGCGTTCCTGCGCTCGGCGTTCTACCGCAGGCTCGGCCACGCCATCGCTGCCTCGCCGCTGCGCGAAGAGGTGCGGGCGATGATGAGACAGCGAAACGATCGCGACATCCACTCCCCGCTCGACCTGATGGATGAGGTGGATCGACTCGATCCCGTCGAAGGCGGACGTTTCCGGGCGGCGATCTCCGGGTTCCGTCCGCGCCTGCTCCTGAACCAGGTCCGCAACTCCGACGACGTCAAGCTCGGCTTCTCGATCCACAACGTGTGTCGAAAGTACTTCGGGATCGACGTGGACTATGTGGGGTACGTGAACTACGACGACGCGGTCTGGCGCTCGGTCAAGGAACGCCGGCCCCTGGTTCTCGGGCACCCGCAGTCGGACAGCTCGATCTACATCCGGCGGATCGCCAAGAAGCTGCTGGAGGACTGACCGCGTGCGCCCGTCGTCGGAGCCGAACCACTACGAGCTTCTCGATGTGACGCGGGAGGCGACGCTTCCCGAGATCGAGCGAGCCTACCGGATCGCGCGCTCGACCTATCGTCCCGACTCCATCGCAACCTACTCCGTGTTCTCCGACCAGCAGTGCGCCGACATCCTGCGCCGCGTGGAGGAGGCCTACCTGGTGCTCTCGGATGCGCGGATGCGCCGAGAGTACGATGCCCGCCTGCGGCGCGAGTCCAGCGGCCTCTCGGAGCCTGCGCCGCCTCCGGCGGAGTCCCTGGTCCCGGTTCCCGAAGCGCGCGCCCCGGCCCCACCCCCCGCCGCCGCGAGCCTGGACGAGGACCTCACTCCCGAGGACGGGATCTACGACGGGACGGTCCTGCGACGAATTCGCATCAGTCGGGGGGTCGAGCTGGAGGAGATCAGCGGGGTCACCAAGGTGAACGAGCTCTACCTGCAGTTCATCGAGGAGAATCGCTACCATGACCTTCCCGCGCCCGTCTACTTGAGGGGCTTCCTGAAGGGGTACGCCAAGTGTCTGCGACTCGACCCGGCGCAGGTCGCGAACAGCTACATGGAGCGCGTCGAGGCTCGCAGCGGAACGACGCGCAAGCGAGCCTGAGCCCGGACCGCGAGGCGAACGGCCCGATCCGCTCGGCGGAGCGTGCGCGGCGGCTCGCGCGGGTGCTCTTCTCCGACGTGGTCGCCTATGCTGGCGACCAGGTTCGCATCGGGCTCGAGAAGGACGATCTCTTCGACCGTCTCGCGGCGGACATCGAGCGGGCGCGCCTCTACTACCGGCAGCGGGTCTCGGGCGATCTGCCGGGCGCCGAGCGGATCTTCGAGCATGCCCTGGTCGACGTCCTGGTCGGCTCCCAGCGCCGCGTCTCCACCCACATCTGGTGATCGCGGGGTCGCGCGAGTTCGAGTTCCAGGTCGACGAAGCGCTGGCCGGCGTCCGCCTCGACCAGGCCCTGGTCGCGCACGAGCCCGCTCTCTCCCGCAGCCGGGCCCGGCGCCTGATCGAGGAAGGGGCGATCACGCTCCAGGGCGGGCCGACGAAGGCCTCCCACAGGCTTCGCGTCGGGGAGCGGGTGCGAGCGCGCATCCCACCGCCCCTCGCCGTGGGTCTCGAGCCCGAGCCGATTCCGCTCGCGATCGTGCACGAGGACGCCCAGCTGCTGGTCGTGGACAAGCCGGCGGGCCTGGTCGTTCACCCCGGAGGCTCGCACCGCGGGGCGACCCTGGTGCGCGCCCTCCTCCACCACTGCCGCGACCTCTCCGGCATCGGCGGGGTCCTGCGGCCCGGCATCGTCCACCGGCTCGACAAGGGGACCTCGGGTCTGCTCGTGATCGCGAAGTGCGACAGCGCCCACCGGGCGCTCGCGACCCAGTTCGCCCAGCACTCGATCGACCGCGAGTACCTTGCGCTGGTTCGCGGGGTCCCGCGCGCGGACGCCGGAACCGTCGATGCTCCGATCGGACGCCACCGGACCGACCCGAAGCGCTTCACGACACGCGCGCGCAGCCTGCGGGTCGTCCGCGCCGCACGAACCCACTGGAGGGTCGAGCGGCGCTTCCGCGAGCTGGCCCTGCTCCGCGTCACGCTCGAGACGGGACGCACCCACCAGATTCGCGTCCACCTGGCCTCGGTCGGGCTGCCCGTGGCGGGCGATCCGACCTACGGGGGCGGACGCAGGGTCTCGCGCGCGCTCGGTCTGGACCGGCAGGCGTTGCACGCGGCGCTCCTGGGCTTCGAGCATCCCGCCACGGGAGCGCGTCTTCGCTTCCACTCGGACCTTCCGGAAGACCTGGCCCAGGTCGTCGCGCGGCTGTGAGCGAAGCGCTCTTTCTCGTCGCAGAGACGCTCCGTGCGCTCGGGGTCGACCACGGCTTCGGCACTCGCGGATCGGACGCGCGCGCGCCCGCGGGTCTCAGCCTCGCGAGGCAGGTTCACGGGACCACGCTGGTCCGGGTACCGGTGCGTGCGATCCCGGAGGCCGACGCCCTGTGCGTGAGCCAGCCCGGACTGGCCGTGGGGGTGCGGACCGCGGACTGCGTGCCGCTGCTCCTTGCCGACCGCCGCGGGCGCGGCGTGGCCGCGGTACACGCGGGCTGGCGAGGCACCGCCGCGGGCATTGCGAGGCTCACGGTGCGTCGCCTTGCGCGCGAGCTGGGCGTGCCCCCGCAGGACTGGCAGGTCGCGATCGGTCCGCATGTGGGTCCCTGCTGCTACGAGGTGGACGCCCCCGTACGCGACGCGATCGAGAGCGTGACCGCCTTTGGGCGCGGGCGGGACGCGGACCACTGGCAGCTCGACCTGGAGCGGGCGCTCGTGGAGCAGCTCGAGGAGGCGGGAATCAGGGGGTTCGAATCCGTCGGGGAGTGCACCTGCTGCCACCCCCTGACCTACCCGAGTCACCGCCGCGATCCGGGCGGCGGGCGGATGCTCCACTACGTTCGCATGCCCGGTGGCGCCGACCGGAGCGGCTGAACCCGGGCTTCCCGCCCGGGGCCCCGATCGGCGGCCCTCGATCCGCGGCCCTCAATCCGGGGTGGATTTCGTCCGAAGGAGTGAGACGTCACTCCATTTCACGCGGCCTCTCCGGCCCGCGCCTGCCACCCCGTCCCTCACGCGTAGCTGCCCTCCCCAGGAGCGCGAATGAACCTCGTGGATCTCAAGAAGAAGAGCGTGGGCGAGCTCACCGAGATGGCGGTGGAGCTGGGGCTCGAGGAAGCGGCGGGCCAGTCCCGCTCCGCCCTGGTCTTCTCGATCCTGCAGGCCGAGACGGCCCGCAATGGAGGCATTACCGGCGAGGGGGTGGTGGAGCGGCTCTCGGAGGGGTTCGGATTCCTGCGATCGCCCGACTCGAGCTACCTGCCCGGTTCCGACGACATCTACGTCTCGCCCTCGCAGATCCGCCGCTTTGGCCTGCGGACCGGCGACACGGTCTCGGGTCGGATTCGACCGCCCCGGGAGGGCGAGAAGTACTTCGCGTTGCTGCAGGTGGACGCGATCAACCACGAGCCCCCGGACCGCTCGCGCACCCGGATCCTCTTCGACAACCTCACGCCCCTCTATCCCGAGGAGCGCTTCCGCCTCTCGACGACACAAGACAAGCTCACCACGCGCGTGATCGACCTGATGGCCCCGATCGGCAAGGGCCAGCGCGCCCTGATCGTCTCGCCTCCCAAGGCCGGCAAGACGATGCTGCTGCAGGACATCGCCAACGGGATCGCCACCAACCACCCGAAGGCCCTGGTGATCGTGCTGCTGATCGATGAGCGCCCCGAGGAGGTGACCGACTTCCATCGGCACGTGAAGGCGGAGGTGGTGGCCTCGACCTTCGACGAGCCCGCGAGCCGTCACGTGGCCGTCTCGAACATGGTGATCGAGAAGGCGCGGCGGCTGGTCGAGCACGGTCGCGACGTGGTGATCCTGCTCGACTCCGTGACGCGGCTCGCGCGCGCACACAACACCGTGATCCCCCACTCCGGCAAGATCCTGTCCGGAGGGGTGGATGCCCATGCCTTGCAGAAGCCGAAGCGCTTCTTCGGGGCCGCGCGAAACATCGAGGAGGGGGGGAGCCTGACGATCATCGGAACTGCGCTGGTCGATACGGGGTCGCGGATGGACGAGGTGATCTTCGAGGAGTTCAAGGGCACCGGGAACTCCGAGATCCACCTCGATCGCAAGCTCGCCGAGCGCCGGACGTACCCCGCCATCGACCTCAATCGCAGCTCGACGCGGCGCGAGGAGCTGCTTCTCGAGGACGCGACGGTGCAGCGTCTGTGGGTGCTCCGGAAGGTGCTCTCGCCGCTGGCGCCGATCGACTGCATGGAGTTCCTGCTCGACAAGCTACGCAAGACCGACACCAACGAGGCCTTCCTCGAGTCGATGAGCCACTAGCAGCTCCGCCGGTCCTGGGGTACGTTCCCGGGCTCGATGAAGCCGGACATCCATCCCGAGTACGTGGCGGCCCACGTCCGCTGCGCCTGCGGGAACGAGTTCACCACCCGTTCCACCAAGAGCGAGATTCGCGTCGAGATCTGTTCGGCCTGCCACCCCTTCTACACGGGCAAGCAGAAGATCGTGGACGCGGCCGGAAAGGTCGAACGGTTCAACCGTCGCTACGCGAAGAAGGGCTGATGCCGGTCGCGATCCCCCGGCCCGCGCCCTCTCTCTAGCGAACCTTCGCTTCTCTTTCGTACCCGCAGTGTGCCCGGGCAGAGGCTCCCGCCATGTTCGAACGGCTCGAAGAGGTGGTCACTCGCGTCCGGGAGCTGGAGGCGTCCCTGGCGGATCCGGCCACCGCGGTCGACCCGGCCCGCCTGCGTGAGGTGGGCCGGGAGCTCAGCGCGATCCGGCCCAAGGCCGAGGCCTACCTGCGCTGGAAGACGGTCCGCGAGGCGCTCGAAGAGAACGCCGGGCTGCTCCAGGATCCCGACCCCGAGATCCGGGAGCTCGCAAGCGCCGAGATCGCGAGCCTCGAGCGCGAGCGGGAGCAGCTGGAGGAGCGCCTGCGTCGCGAGCTCGTTCCCAGCGATCCCAGTGACGTCCGCAACGTGGTGCTCGAGATCCGCGCGGGAGCGGGGGGCGAGGAGGCGGCGCTCTTTGCGGCAGATCTCTTCCGCATGTACTCGCGCTTCGCGGTCGAGCGGGGCTTCGACGTGGAGACCCTCTCGATGTCCGAGACCCCCGGCGGAGGCCTGAAGGAGCTGATCGCTGAGATCCGTGGTCCGGGAGCGTTCGGGCTCCTGAAGCAGGAGAGCGGAGTCCACCGCGTCCAGCGCGTCCCGGTGACCGAGTCCCAGGGGCGGATCCACACCTCGACGGTGACGGTCGCGATCCTCCCCGAGGCCGAGGACGTCGAGGTCAAGATCGACGAGGCGCGCGATCTCCGGGTCGACGTGTACCGTAGCTCGGGGCCGGGGGGCCAGAGCGTGAACACCACCGACTCGGCGGTTCGCATCACTCACCTGCCGACCGGCGAGGTCGTCACGTGCCAGGACGAGAAGTCGCAGCACAAGAACAAGGCGCGAGCGCTCAAGATCCTGCGCTCGAGGCTCTTCGACCGGGAGCGCCGGCGCGCGGCCGAGGAACGGGCGGAGGAGCGGCGCGGACAGATCGGCAGCGGTGAGCGCAGCGAACGCATCCGCACCTACAACTTTCCGCAGAACCGGATCACCGATCACCGGGTCAACCTGACGCTGCACAAGCTCGACCGGGTCCTGGAGGGGGAGCTCGGGGAGCTGATCGAGGGTGTGCGCCAGGCGCTCGAGGCGGAGGCGAGCGCATGAGCGAGCGGGTCTGGACGCCGCTCGAGCTGGTGCGCTGGACGACCGACTACTTTGGTCGCTCGGGCATTCCCTCGCCGCGCCTCGATGCGGAGCTGCTGCTCGCCCACGTCCTGGAGCTCGAGCGGCTCGACCTCTACCTGCACTTCGACCGGGTCGTCCGTCCCGCCGAGCGCGAGGCCTACCGGGCACTCGTCCGCCGGCGCGCCAGCGAGCGGGTCCCCATTGCGTACCTGACGGGGCGCCGCGAGTTCTGGTCCCTCCCCTTGCGGGTCACTCCCGACGTGCTGGTCCCGCGGCCCGAGACCGAGACGCTGGTCCGGGCCGTGATCGAGCTGGCTCCGGGGCGCATCGCAGAGGTGGGCACGGGATCGGGAGCGATCGCGGCGGCGCTCGCGACCGAGCTTCCCGATCTCGAGGTGGTCGCCACCGACATCTCGAAGGCGGCTCTCGAGGTCGCACGGGCCAACCTGGAGCGGCTGGGCCTTGGCGAGCGGGTCTCGCTGCGCCTGGGCGACGGCCTCGCGCCCCTCGGGACCGAGACCTTCGACGCGATCGTCTCGAACCCGCCCTACATTCCCTCCGGACAGATCGAGGGGCTGGCCCCCGAGCTCTCGCACGAGCCGCGGGGCTCGCTCGACGGGGGCTGCGACGGTCTGGCCCTGATCGCGCGCCTCGTGAGCGGCGGACCGCTGCGGCTGTCGCCCGGCGGATCCCTGGTGCTCGAGATCGGGGAGGGTCAGGCTCCCTCGGTGCAGCAGCAGCTCGAGGCGGCGGGAGCGCTCTGGGTGCGCGTCCGCGACGACCTCGCGGGGATCCCCCGTGTCGTCGTCGCCCGGTTCGGCGAGGCCGGCTGATGGACCGGTTCGAGATCCGCGGGGGAGTCCCGCTCGAGGGCAGCGTCGAGGTCAGCGGATCCAAGAACTCCCTGCTCGCCCTGATGGCCGCGTCGTTGCTCACCGAGGGAGAGGGGGTGCTCGACGCTGCCCCCCGCGTTCGCGATGCCGAGACGATGCGCGAGATCCTCGAGTGGCTGGGGGTCGACTCGGAGTGGGGCGGGGACGGTGCCTTGCACCTCTCGGCCCACGGCCCCGCCCGATTCGAGGCGCCCTACGACCGTGTTCGAAAGATGCGCGCGTCCTTCATGGTCCTCGGGCCGCTCGTCGCCCGCTGGGGTCGTGCCCGCGTCTCCCTGCCCGGGGGATGTGCGATCGGGGCCCGGCCCGTCGACCAGCACCTGAAGGGGCTCGAGGCGCTCGGCGCCAAGGTGGAGCTCGACGGGGGCTACGTGGACGTGCGGGCGGAAGGCCTGCGTGGGGGGCGGGTGGTCTTCGACCTGGTGACCGTCAACGGCACGCAGAACGTGCTGATGGCGGCCACACTCGCCCGCGGGACGACGGTCATCGAGAACGCGGCCATCGAGCCCGAAGTGAGCGAGCTGGCGAGCGTGCTCTGCGAGATGGGGGCCTCGATCGAGGGCATCGGGACCGAGCGCCTGGTAGTGGAGGGTGTCTCTGAGCTGCACGCCATCCATCATCGCGTGGCTCCGGATCGGATCGAGGCGGGCACGCTCCTGGTCGCGGGCGCCATCACCGGGGGAGAGGTCGAGGTGCTGGGAGCCGACGCCGACCAGATGCGAGCGCTGTGCGACAAGCTCGTCGAGGCGGGAGTCGGCCTCGAGATCGCCCCGGATCGGATCCGTGTGCGCGCGACTGGCGAGCTCTGCGGGGTGCGGGTCGTGACCGCACCCTTCCCGGGGTTTGCAACCGATCTCCAGGCCCAGATGATGGCGCTGCTCTGCCTGGCGAAGGGCTCGAGCGTGGTCACCGAGACGATCTTCGAGAACCGCTTCATGCACGTCTCGGAGCTCTCCCGGATGGGTGCCGAGATCCGGGTCGACGGGCGCACGGCGGTGATCGAGGGCCGCCAGTCCCTCTCGGGCGCCCCCGTCATGGCCACGGACCTGCGGGCCAGCGCCTGCCTGCTGCTCGCGGGGCTTGCCGCGCGCGGGGTGACGCAGGTGCTCCGCGTCTACCACATCGATCGCGGCTACGAGCGCATCGAGCAGAAGCTGGCCGCTCTCGGCGGCCGGATCCGCCGCATCCGGGACTGACCGCGATGCCCCTCCAGCTGCTGCACAGCTCTGACGCGCGCTTCGCGGAGGCGTTCGCCCGCCTCGTGGCTCGGCGCGAGAGCGAGCGCAGCGAGGTCGACCAGGCGGTCGCCGCCATCCTGGCCGACGTTCGCGAGCGGGGCGATGCGGCTCTGCTCGAGGCCACCCGGCGCTTCGACGGATATCGGCTGGGTCCTTCCGAGATCGAGGTGCCCCGCTCCGAGATCGAGTCTGCCGGCGAGCGGCTGGAGCCCGCCCAGCGAGAGGCGCTGCGGGTCGCTGCGGAGAGGATTCGCGAGTTCCATGCGTCCCAGCGGCCCGAATCCTGGCGGCTGGAGCGGGACGGGGACCTGCTGGGCCAGGAGCTCCGGCCGCTCGAGCGTATCGGGATCTACGTGCCCGGCGCCCAGGCCCCGCTCGCCTCGTCGCTGCTGATGCTCGGGATTCCGGCCGAGGTCGCGGGAGTCGAGGAACGGGTCGTGGTGAGCCCGGCCCGGCGCCACGCTCCGGCCATCCTCGAGGCGGCCCGGCTGGCCGGGATCTCACGGGTGTTCCGGGTCGGGGGCGCCCAGTCGATCGCCGCGCTGGCCTACGGCACCGAGACCCTGCCCGCGGTGGACAAGATCGTGGGTCCCGGCAGCGTCTGGACGCAGGCGGCGAAGCGGCAGGTCTTTGGAAGGGTCGCGATCGACTCCGATGCCGGTCCGAGCGAGGTGCTGGTGCTGGCCGACTCGAGCGCGCGCCCCGACTGGGTGGCGGCCGACCTGCTGGCGCAGGCCGAGCATGACGAGGCCGCCAGCGTGGTGCTCGCCACCCCGAGCGAGTCCCTCGCCCGGGACAGCCTGGCGCACCTGGAGCGCCTGCTGACCGAGACCCCGCGCGCGGCAGTGGCGCGTCATTCTCTCGCGTCACGAAGCCTGGCGATCGTGACGCGCGACCTGGACGAGGCGATCGAGCTCAGCAATCGCTATGCGCCCGAGCACCTGGAGATCGTGACCCGGGAGCCCGAGGCGCTCCTGCCGCGGGTTCGCCACGCGGGCGCCGTCTTCCTGGGAGGCCGCTCGACGGTTCCGCTGGGGGACTACGTCGCGGGTCCCAGCCATGTGCTGCCGACGGGAGGCTCGGCGCGCTTCTTCTCGGTGCTGGGGGTCGAGGATTTTCTGCGCCGGATGAGCGTGATCCGCCTCGGAAGCGCTACCGTCCGGCAGGTCGGTCCTCACGCCATCGTGCTGGCGGAGCTGGAGGGGCTCTTTGCCCACGCTGCAGCCCTGCGGGCACGGCTCGAGGAGCTCGGGGACTAGCTTCGGGGCGCCGGGCTGCCAGGGGATCGACCGAGGAAGGTCGACGGAGGTCGAGGATGGAGCGAGAGGGCCGCGCAGAGCGCAAGACGCGAGAGACCGAGGTCCGCGTCGACCTGCGACTCGATGGCAGCGGGGAGGCCGAGGTCGAGACGGGGATGCCCTTCTTCGACCACATGCTCCAGTCGTTCGCCCGCCACGGTCTCTTCGACCTCCGGGTCCGGGCCAAGGGCGACCTCCAGGTCGATCCGCACCACACTGTCGAGGATGTCGGCCTGGTGCTCGGCGACGCCCTGCGCCAGGCGGTCGGCGATGGCTCGGGGCTCGTGCGCTTCGGAACGGCACGGATCCCGATGGCCGACGCCCTCGCGACGGTCGACCTGGATCTCTCCAACCGGCCCTTCCTGGTGTACTCGGTCGAGCTGGCGCAGCCCCGGGTCGCCCGGTTCGACGCCACCCTGATCGAGGACTTCATGTATGCGCTCGCGATCCGCGGGGGGCTGGACCTGCACGTCGCGATCGCCTACGGCCACAACGTCCACCACTGCCTCGAGGCCATCTTCAAGGGTCTCGGCCGTGCCCTCGACCAGGCGAGCCGCCCGGATCCGCGAATTCGGGGACCGCTCTCGACCAAGGGAGCGCTGTGAGTGTCGCATCGAGCCGCGTCACCCTGATCGACTTCGGAATGGGAAACCTGCGCAACGTGGCGCGGGCGCTCGAGCGGGCGGGTGCGGCGCCCCAGGTCACGAGCGATCCCAACCGGGTCCGGGGGGCGGACCGCGTGGTTCTGCCGGGCGTCGGGTCGCTCGGCGACTGCATGGATGCGCTGCGGCGACTGGGGATCGACGAGGCGCTCCGGGAGCGGGTGCGAGCGGGGTGTCCCTACCTGGGGCTCTGTCTCGGGCTCCAGGTGCTCTTCGAGAAGGGAGAGGAGGGAGACACGAGCGGGCTCGGCCTGATCCCCGGCCGGATCGAGCGCTTCGACACCGCCGGCGGGCTGCCGGTTCCGCACATGGGCTGGAACTCGATCCGCATCGAGCGACCCCACCCAGTCGTCCGCGAGGGCTACTTCTACTTCGTCCACGCCTACCGCCCCGCCGGGGTGCCCGCGCCAGCGGTGATCGCCACCACCGAGTACGGCGAGCCCTTCCCGTCTGCGGTGGCTTCGGGCTCGGCGGTCGCGGTTCAGTTCCACCCCGAGAAGAGCCAGTCCGCGGGGCTGGCCCTGCTCGAGCGCTTCTGCAGGTGGGCTCCATGACCGCGGCCCGCCTGCTGGGAGCGACTCCGCTGGTCGTCGCGCTGGCGTGCGCCCTGCCGGTGGCAGTAGAGGTCTCGCCGAGCGCCGAGGGTCGGCCGATCCGGAGCCTCGCCCTGGCACCCCTCGAGGCCGGAAGTGGCGTTCGCGAGGCCGGGGCTCCGGGGGGACGGGCGGCCCAGGTGACCGGGCGGCTCCTCGAAGAGCTGACCCGCGCGGGCTTCGAGGTGATTCCGCCGGAAGAGGTCTCGCTGGCACTGGCCTCGGGCGGGAGCTCGGGGAGGCCCCTCGGACCGGCCGAGATGGCGAGGCTGCTGTCGCGGCAGTTCCGGATCGATGCGCTGGTGACCGGCCGGCTGCTCCGCTATCGACCGCGCACCGGGGGATCTCGCGGGGCCGAGCGACCGGCCTCGGTCTGGTTCTCGGTGCGAGTCTACGACCTCAGCGGCCAGGTTCTCTGGCAGGGGGACTACGACGAGACCCAGGCCAGCGTCGCCAGCCGGCTCGACCGCTTCGGCCTGGCGCTCTCGCGACGCTTCGAGTGGCTGACCGCCGACGCGCTGATCCGTTACGGCGCCCGAGAGATCGCGGTCCGGCTGAGGCGAGATCTCGGCACGTGGAGCTGATCCCGGCGATCGACCTGCGCGGCGGAAGGGTCGTGCGCCTCAGCCAGGGCGACTACGAGCGGGAGCGCGTCTACGGCGAGGACCCTGCCGCGGTGGCGCGCGGGTTCGTCGAGCAGGGCGCAAGGCGCCTCCACGTGGTGGACCTCGACGGAGCCCGCGAGGGTGAGGCAGGCAACGCACCGCAGCTCCAGGCGATCCTCGATGCGGTGCGCGACCAGGCTGCCGTCCAGGTCGGAGGGGGGATTCGCAGCCCGGATGCCGTCTCTCGGCAGCTCGCGGCCGGCGCGGCGCGTGTCGTGATGGGAACCGTCGCCCTCGAGAGCCCGGACCTCTTGGAAGCCGCAGCGACACGCCATCCGGGGCGCGTCATCCTGGGACTCGATGCGCGAGCAGGACGCGTCGCGACGCGCGGCTGGCGAGAGACCTCGGACGTGACCGTCGAAGAGGTGCTGGAGCGGTTTCGGGCGCTCCCGCTGGCGGCCCTCCTGTACACGGACATCTCGCGCGACGGGATGCTCTCGGGCCCGAACCTGCGCGCGACCGCCCTGCTGGCACGCCGGAGCCCGGTGCCCGTGCTGGCATCTGGAGGCGTGGCGAGCCTGGAGGACCTGGACGCGCTCGCGGCTGAGCGCGTCATTGCCGGTGCCGTGGTCGGGAGAGCGCTCTACACGGGCGCCATCGACCTGCGGCAGGCCCTCACTCGGCTGGCCGCTGCGTCATGCTGACCAAGCGCGTCATTCCGTGCCTCGACGTCGACCGGGGTCGGGTCGTCAAGGGAGTGCGCTTCGTGTCGCTACGCGATGCCGGAGACCCGGTCGAGGCTGCCCGGGCCTACGACGAGGCGGGAGCCGACGAGCTCTGCTTCCTCGACATCACGGCCTCGCACGAGCAGCGCGCCACGATCCTCGACCTGGTCGCGCGGACCGCCGATTGCGTCATGATCCCCTTCTCGGTCGGAGGGGGTGTTCGCTCGGTCGACGACGTGCGCGCACTGCTGCAGGCCGGGGCGGACAAGGTCTCGATCAACACCGCGGCCCTCGAGAGGCCGGAGCTCGTGGCAGAGGCGGCGGAGCGGCTGGGCTCGGCGAACCTGATCGTGGCCATCGACGCACGCCTGCGGCGCCCTGGAGACGCGAGCTCGGGATGGGAGGTGGTGACGCACGGCGGCCGCCGCCAGACCGGGCGCGACGCGATCGAGTGGGCGCAGCAGGCCGAGCGGCTCGGGGCCGGCGAGATCCTGCTGACCAGCATGGATCGGGACGGCACCGGCGATGGCTACGACCTGGCCCTGACGCGCGCCGTGAGCGACGCGCTCGCGATTCCAGTCATCGCATCGGGGGGTGCGGGGCAGCTGGAGCACCTGGCGCAGGCTCTCGACGATGGGCCGGACGGCGGCGGCGCGCAGGCGGCCCTGTGCGCGAGCATCTTTCACTTTGGCCAGCACTCGATCGCCGAGGCGAAGGAGTTCCTCGCGCGGTCGGGCATCCGGGTCCGGCCTCGCTGAGGTCGAGCGACGAGCCTGGTTGGTTCGACCAATCCGGGCTCCCCGCCCTTGCGGGAAGCTGGAAGCGCGGCTACCTTGCCGGCTGCAGCTGGTTCTCAAGTGCTCGGAAAGTAATAGCTTTCGGGTGCTTTCCCCCCACTTCGAGGCTCCCTTGGGGGCGTCGGCCTGGGCTGGCGCTCTGCGGGGGGGCAGGTTGGTCGAGCCACCAGCCCGTCCTTTGCGCCGCGGATCGGGGGGAGCACCGCTAGAGCGCAGCTACGGCCCTGCCGATCGCCCCTGGGCACCACGGGCAGGTGTGGCGGGCAGGTGCTCGAGACGAGCTGCAGGCGACATGCAGACACGAGGCCTTGGGTAAGAGGGGAGGGGATCGCTCTGCCGGGAGTCAAGATAAAGGACAACGAGACCTTCGAGAGCGCGATGAAGCGCTTCAAGAAGCAGTGCGAGAAGGCGGGCATCATGTATGAGCTGCGCCGGCGAGAGCACTACGAGAAGCCGAGCGTACGTCGCAAGAAGAAGGCACTCGCGGCCCGGAAGCGAGCGATCAAGAAGATCCGCTTGATGGGCCGCTAGCGAAGATCACCGAGCCCGATGAGGTCACGCCTCATCGGGCTCGCGGCATCTAGGGGCTTGCGACAGATCCGGAACGAGCGCCGGGAACGAGGACCGGACCGGGCGCGCGCCGGGTGGACAGGGGACGGACGGGAAGCTCGAGTGGGTCGAATCCCTCTGCATGTGATCGATCAGATCCGGGAGCGGGCGAATCTCGTAGAGATCGTCGGCCGCTACGTCACCCTCCGGAAAGCGGGCTCGCGTCATTGGGGGCTCTGCCCCTTTCACCACGAGAAGACTCCATCCTTCCAGGTGCTGGAGTCGAAGCAGATCTTTCACTGCTTCGGGTGCGGAGTCGGGGGCGACGTCTTCAGCTTCCGCATGCGTCACGACGGGCTGGACTTCCCGGATGCCGTGCGCGCGGTCGCTCGCGAGGTCGGGGTCCCGATCCCCGAGGCCACGGATCGAGCGGGGGGGCCGTCCTCGGCGGCACTCTTCGCTGCCAACGAGCTCGCGGCCTCGTACTACGAGTCGATCCTGCGTGCGTCGGAGGGAGACGCGGCACGCCGCTACCTGAAGAGCCGCGGAGTCGACGGTGCGCTCGCCCGACGCTTCCAGATCGGCGCCGCGCCCTCGGGATGGGACGGCCTGGTGCGGTTCCTGGACGGCGAGGGGGTGACGCGGCGGGTGGCCCAGACCGCGGGCCTGATCGCCCCGAAGCGCAGCGGAGAGGGCTACTACGATCGCTTTCGGGCTCGGATCCTGTTCGCGATCGCCGAGCCCAGCGGTCGCGTCATCGGCTTCGGCGCGCGCTCGCTCGGGGAGACGAGTCATGGGGGCGATGCGACGGCAGGCCCCAAGTACCTCAATTCCCCCGAGACACCGATCTACCACAAGGGCCGGGTGCTCTTTGGGCTTCCGCAGGCACTGCCCGGCATCCGCGAGCGGGGTCGGGTGATCGTCGTCGAGGGCTACTTCGACGTGCTGGCGCTGCACCGGGCCGGGCTCACGGAGGCCGTTGCACCCTGTGGCACGGCCCTGACCGCCGATCACGCGCGTCGCTTGCGCCGCTACACGGGCGAGGTCGTGCTGCTCTTCGATGGCGACGACGCGGGACGCCAGGCGGCTGCACGCTCGCTTCCGGTGCTGCTCGCCGAGGGGCTGCACGTGCGCGGCGCGCTCCTGCCACGAGGCGAGGATCCCGACTCGCTGCTCGAGCGAGAGGGGGAGTCGGCGCTGCGAGCTTGCGTGGATTCTGCGGCGCCCCTGCTCGACCAGCTCATCGACCGGCAGATCGCCGCGGCGGGGACTCACGCGTGGGGCGCCTCCGACACGGCACGGGCGCTGGCTCCGCTGATCGCCGCCATTGCCGACCCCATCGAGCGCGATCGCACGGTGCACGAGCTGGCCACGCGTCTGAGCCTCAGGGTCGAGACGCTCGAGGCCGCGCTGACGCGTGCCGCGCAGCGGCCCGGCGCCCGGCGAGAGACCCCAAATCCGCCGGAGAGCCACATAGAGAAGGAAGCGACGATCGATCCGGTCAGTCGCGTGCTGCTCGAGGCCGCGACCGGATTCCCGGATCTGGTGCATGTGATCGGCAAGCTGCCGCTCGACTGGCTCCCCCCGGGGAGTGGTCGGGATCTCGTCGAGACCGTGCTGGCGCGCGCCGCCGAGGTGGGAGACGACGCCATCCCACGTCTGTGCGCGGAGCACGAGGGCAGTCTTCCGCCCGCAACCCAGCGGGCGCTGAGGCAGCTGGTCATGCGCGCCGGTCTCTGGGACCGAGCGGAGGCCGTGCAGGCGGTCCGGGATTGTCTGGCGCGTCTGGAGTCGCGCGGGCTCGATCGAGAGCTGCGCGCGCTGCGGACGCGGATCGAGAGCAGTGGCGATCCGCTGGAGCGCGAGTCGCTGCTCGAGCAGATGCAGAGTCGGCTCGAGCAGAGGCGCGCCCTCGAGGCGGATGTCGCGTAGAGGCCGAGAGAAGTGGAACGCGGAGGAGTGCCCCCCCATGGCGAAGAAGAACCCGATAGCCCCATCCACGCGCCGCAGGGCGCAGCCCCCGAGGTCCAGGACCCGGACCGGCGCTGACGCTTCCGGCGACGAGGCGCCGGCCGCATCCGATGCCGCTCCGGGAGCCATGAAGGCGGGCGAGAGCGGCATCTCGATGCGCCAGCTCCTGCGCCGCGGCAAGGAGTCAGGCTGGGTGCAAGGTGCAGACCTGCTACGCACGCTGCCGGACCACATCTTGACCTCGCCCGAGAAGCTCGACGACGTCGTCGCGCTCTTCACGCGTCACGAGATCTCGATCCGTGACTGGCAGCCTCCCGTTCGGCTGCGCAAGCCCGACCCGCGGCGCTCGCGGCGGGCGGAGGACTACGACGGCTACCGCTCCAACGACCCGGTGCGCGTCTACCTGCGCGAGATGGGCGCGGTCTCGCTGCTGACTCGCGAAGGCGAGGTCGAGATCGCGCAGCGCATCGAGGCGGGTGAGGAGGGCGAGCTGTGTGCCATCCTGCGTTCGTCGATCGTCGTGCGCTACCTGATCCAGGTCGCCGACGATATTCGCAGGAACCGTCGCGAGCTGAAGACCCTCTTCGGCACTCCCCAGGATGGTGACGTGGATGCGATCGAGGCCAAGCGCAAGAGCCTGCTGCAGGCGGTCACACAGCTCAAGCGCGCCCAGAACGAGATCACCAAGCGCCAGCGGGTCCTCTCCAATCCTCGCACCAGCGCCGAGACGCTGGAGCGCGTGCGCGCGGAGCTCCAGGAGATCTGGCTGAAGCTCGCGACCCGGATCCGTCAGTCCGGCGTCACCCGGCTCTTCGTGCGTGAGCTCGCCGACCAGATCTCCTCGTTCATCGAGGCGGTCGAGGCCGAGCGCGAGCACGTGCGTAGGATCCTACGGCCCCTCCAGGTGACGGAGGACCAGTTCCTCGAGATGGCCACGCAGGCGCGTCGTCGGTCCGTACCCGGCAAGCGAATGCTGCAACGGCTCGGCGGGAACCTGGATGCCATCGAGATCGCCGAGAAGGAGATCCAGGCGAGCCGCCGCAGGATTCGCAAGCTCGAGAGCGAAGCGCGCTCGAGCTTCGAGCAGGCGCGGGAGGTGATGGAAGAGATCGACTCGGCGCGCGAGCGTACCCGCCATGCCAAGAGCGAGCTGATCGAGGCGAACCTGCGGCTCGTCGTCTCGATCGCCAAGAAGTACACGAACCGCGGCCTGCAGTTCCTGGACCTGATCCAGGAAGGGAACATCGGGCTGATGAAGGCGGTCGACAAGTTCGAGTGGCGACGTGGCTACAAGTTCTCGACCTATGCCACCTGGTGGATTCGCCAGGCGATCACGCGCGCGATCGCCGACCAGGCACGCACCATCCGGATCCCCGTGCACATGATCGAGACCATGAACAAGCTGGTTCGCGCCACGCGCTACCTGGTGCAGAAGGTCGGGCGCGAGCCCACTCCCGAAGAGATCGCCAAGAAGATGGACATGCCCCTCGAGAAGGTGCAGATGGTGCTCAAGATCGCGCGAGAGCCCATCTCGCTCGAGACTCCGATCGGAGAGGACGAGGACAGTCACCTCGGCGACTTCCTCGAAGACAAGAAGCGCATGTCGCTCACCGACGAGGTGATCCTGCGCAGCCTGTCCGAGCAGACTCGCGAGATGCTCGCGACCCTCACCCCGCGCGAGGAGAAGGTCCTGAAGATGCGCTTCGGCATCGGCGAGCGCTCGAACCACACCCTGGAAGAGGTCGGCCAGGACTTCGAGGTCACGCGCGAGCGGATCCGCCAGATCGAGGCCAAGGCGCTGCGCAAGCTGCGCCACCCCAGCCGCGCCAAGCTGCTCCGAGCCTTCGTCGACTAGCCCGCCCTCCCGAGCCCCGGCCCCGCCGGCGGCCCGCCTGTCCGGGGGCCCCGCCGCGCGTCGAATCCCCTCAAGGAACGGGCGGGTCCGGCCGACTCTGCCTGTGTGAGAGGGACGCTGTGCGCGGTCATCGGGATGCTCGCCTGTGCGCTCCCGGACGGCGCGGCCCCCCCTCCTCCACCGCGCCCTCCCGCGCTCTGGCAGCCGCCGGCGGAGCCGGGCTCGCCCGGAGTGTTGCGCTTCGAGCGCGCCGCTCGCGTGGCGCGGCTCGGCGAGTCGGCTGAGCTCGAGCTTCGGGGAAGCGCAGCCCGCAGTGCGGAGTGCCGCTGGGCCGGGGGGCACTCGCGCGGGCCGCGGGTCGAGGTCCCTGCGCGCGACCGACCCGGCTCGCTCGACGTGCGCTGCGAGGCTGCGGGAGCTCACGCCGACGGGCAGGTGACCTGGGTCTCGGCCCGCCGGCTTCCGGTGGCCGACCCCTATGCTGGAGCCGCCCTGCTGCTCAAGCTCCATCGTCGGCCGCGCGGTCTCGCGGGTCCCGCGGGGAGCCGGTCCACGGGCCTCGTGCCCCTGGACCGCCTGCTGGTGGAGCTCGGCGCGTGGGCCCTTCCTGCCTTTCCCTTCGATCGCAGCGGGACGCGGGACCGGGTCGGAATCGGCAACTGGATCGCGGTCGACCTTCCGCCCGGCGTCCACTTCTACCAGGCGGTGGAGCGGCTACGCGCGCTCTCGGGGGTCTACGCCGAGAGCTACTTGCCGCTGGATGCGCAGTGGTTCACGGCGGACGAGACCGACGGCTGGCCCGAGCCCTTCGAGGTGGCGCGCCGCCGGCGGCCGCAGGAGATCGGCGACCACTACGGACACGAGACCTCGCAAGCGCGCGACGAGGGCGACGCCGACGCCGGGATGATGCAGCCGCCCACGCAGGCTCTTCGGTCGATCGGAGCGGAGCGTGTCGGGTCCCGCTCGCGCGGCGACGACGTGATCGTCGCGGTCGTCGATACCGGAGTCGATGTCAACCACGCTGCGCTCGAGCCCCAGCTGCGCGTCAAGAGCTCCGAGCGCCAGGGGAACGACGTCGACGGCAACGGGATTCCCGGCGACGAGCTCGGCGTCGACTTCGCGCACCTGGTGATCGCGCACGGCGCGGGGGCTCCCTACCTGGCGCTCGGGCGACCGGGTGACCTTGCAGACTGGCACGCGGCCGCCGACGGTCGGGTCGTGGGCCACGGGACGGCGATCGCCGGGCTGATTGCGGGTCGCAGTCGCAGGCGCACGCTCGGCGTCGCTCCCGCCGCGACGCTCCTGGCGATCGACATCGAGCAGAATCGCCGACCCGAGCCGCAAGGCCCGCTCCTGGCCGACGAAGATCCGCGGCTCGCTGCGCCCGGTGTCGAGCTGCGCCGGCCGGTCTGGTCGCGCGCCGCGGGCCTGGTCTACGCCGCAGCCGAGGGCGCACGCGTCGCCACCTGCGGGGGCTCGGATCCCGAGCCCTACTGGATCGTGCACGATGCGCTGCGCTTCGCCGAGGACAACTGCGTGGTCTCCGTCTGCGCCGCCCAGGCGGACCGCCCCTATCCCGCGCGCTGGCGCGACCGCTGGCTCCGCGCGCACGGCCAGGAGACGGGGCCCGTGCTCGACGCCTGGACGGGTGCGGTGCGATCCGACCTTCTCGGTCGCCCGCTGCGAGGCCTGCTGCTGGTGACCTCGGGCTCGCGCGAGGGCCGGCGCAGGTCGGCCGATCTCTGGACGCCGGCCCCTCGCGACTCGCGGGGAGCGATCAGTGCTCGCTCGCAGCCCCGCGACGATCGCAGTCCCCGTCTCGATCGAAGGCTCGCTCGCTTCGCCGGCCCGCTCGTCGCCGTCGGCATGACGGCCGGAGTCGCTGCGCTCGTGACGAGCCTCCGGCCGGATCTCGATCCCCTCTTCGTCGCCGAGAGCCTCCTCGACGGCGCGCGCGCGGGAGGGCGGCTCGACGCTCCCGGTGCGCTCGCCAGCGCCGCCGATCGTCCCCTGGGGGGCTGCCAGTCGATCGAGCACCGCAAGCAGCGCCTCGAGACCGCCCGCAAGCCCTGGTGGCGACGCGTCAAGCTGAAGGCGCGCTACGAGAGCCCGAGCGGAGCCCCCGCCAGCCCCGACGAGCCGGAGGAGCCCACCATCGACGGCCGCCGTCGGACCCCACGCTGACGTTGCCGCTCCGCGGCCGGGTGCGTACCCTCGGCCGGGCGTCGGGGCGTAGCGCAGCTTGGTAGCGCGCTTGGTTCGGGACCAAGAGGTCGCCGGTTCGAATCCGGCCGCCCCGACCAGTCTTGCGGGGTATCGGCCGGCGAAGCCGGCCTGCCCGGCTTCGCGAGGCTTCGCCTCGCTGCGCGCTTCGGCGGGCCCCCGGGGCGGGGGCCGCCTTTGCTTGCGGGCTCTTGGTTGGCTGGCCATAGGTCGGGGGGCTTGGGTTGCGGGCTCTT
>JBHHYV010000012.1:0-48909 GCA_046757685.1 Myxococcota bacterium | reverse complement strand
GTGAGCGCCCGTGCTGCGCGCTCAAGGCTCGAGCCGCCCTGGGGGGGAGACGACTCTCCCCCCACGAAGAGCGGGCCCGGCCGCCGAGGCGCCCGGGCCCGCAGGTTCGCAGGTCCAGGAACCCGACCTAGAAGATGTCCCGCCCGAAGCCGGCAGCACAGGGGCCGACGACGTTCAGGAGGTTGTTGGCCGGCGGGGTCGCCGTCGGATCGTACGCACCCGTCGCCGGGCAGCTCGAGCCGCCGGCCAGGACGCCCGCGATCGTCGCACCGACCGGATCCGCCCGCACGTAGCCCCACACGTTCACGACCGCATCGCCGTCGATGTCCGACTGGGCCTCTGCGGTGTAGTACGTAAAGGGTCCGGCACCCGCGGGACCGCCGGTCACCAGGTACTGGTAGTAGGTCGGACCTTCCGGAACCCAGCCCAGGGCGCAGAAGCCGGTCCGCGGCGGACCCGTGCACGCGGCGATGTCCGGCGCCCAGCTGAGCTTCCGGGTCGCCGGGGGGCCGGCAGCGAAGGCGGCCGGCGTGGCAACCGTAGTGATGTAGCCGGAGAACTCCGCGAAGAAGCCCTCCTCGGAGGCCCGGATCGACTCCAGGTTGATCTTGCCCTCCCCCGCCTTGGCGCGAAGCTGGAAGCGCAGGAAGTTCGGGATCGCGATCGCCGCGAGAATTCCGATGATCGCGACCACGATCATCAGCTCGATCAGCGTGAAACCCTCACGCCGTCTCATCTTTCGAAGATGATTCATTGCTTCAGTTCTCCTCGGTTCCGTTTCTGGTGGCTCGAGCGGCCCACGGGGGGTGGCTCGCCGGGCCCGACCATCCCGGACCCGCCCGGCCTTCGAGCAAGCCACGTGCCAGGGCTCCGCTGCGCCCCCAGGGGCGCGCAGGGGACGGGCCCAAGCCACAGCCATCGTGAGGCGTCGCGCGCGAGGCCGCCGGCAGCCAGCGCCCGGCGGACCCTCGCGAGAGTGACCCTTTTCGGCTGCGGCGCGGACGGGATCCGTCACCGGAGACGAAAGAGCGCCTCACTCCCCTTCGCGCTCGAGCCCGAGCTTCTCGAGCCGGTAGCGGAACGAGCGGAAGCTGATCCCGAGCAGCTCCGCTGCGCGCTTCTTGACGCCTCGCGTGCGCTCCAGAGCCTCGCGCAGGAAGGCGCGCTCGTGGTCGGCGAGCAGCGCGTCGAGGTCCACACCCCCATCGGGGATGCTGGAGCCGGGCAGCGGAGCGCTCGGCCGGAGAACCGTATCGGGCAGCCCCGAGAGCTCGATGCGTTCGCTCCGCGTCAGGGTGACCGCGCGCTCGAGGAGGTTCTCGAGCTCGCGTACGTTTCCCGGGAACGCGTAGCGCTCGAGCGCCGCCATCGCCTCGGGCGCGATCTCCCGGATCGGCTTGGACTGGTCGGCGGCGAATCGCTCGACGAAGTCCCGGGCCAGGATCGGCAGGTCTTCCGGGCGCTCGCGCAGCGGCGGGAGCGCGACCTCGATCACGTTCAAGCGGTAGTAGAGGTCCTCGCGGAATCTCCCCTCCCGCAGGTCCGCGCCCAGGTCGCGGTTCGTGGCCGAGAGGATGCGTACGTCCACCCGGATGTCACTCGTCCCGCCCACGCGCCGGACCGCACGGTCCTGGAGCGCCCGGAGCAGCTTGACCTGGAGCGCGAGGGGCAGCTCGCCCACCTCGTCGAGGAGCAGCGTCCCGCCGTCCGCGACCTCGAAGAGACCCATCTTGGCGGAGCTCGCTCCGGTAAAGGCGCCCTTCGCATGTCCGAAGAGCTCGCTCTCGAGCAGGTTCTCGGGGATCGCGCCGCAGTTCACGCCCACGAAGGGCTGCGCGCGTCGCGCCGAGAGGGAGTGGATCGCGCGCGCTACCACCTCCTTGCCCGTCCCGCTCTCGCCCGTGATCAGGATGTGGGTGCGCGTATCGGAGACCTGCCGGACCAGCTCGAGCACCCGCTGCATGGCCGGGCTTCGACCGACCAGGCTCGGCAGATCGCCGGGATCGCGGATCTGGCGACGCAGCGTCCGGTTCTCGCACGAGAGCGTCAGCTTCTCGAGCGCCTTGGCGACCACCATCCGGATCTCGTCGACCGAGAAGGGCTTGGTCAGGTAGTCGTAGGCTCCGTGCTTCATGGCGCCGACCGCCGACTCGGTGGTGCCGTGGGCCGTGATCAGCACGACCAGCGTCTCGGAGTCCAGCTCGCGCACCCGGTCCAGGAGCTCGAGCCCCGACATCCCGGGCATGCGGATGTCCGAGATCACCAGGTCGTAGTCATCGCTCTCGAGCGCCACGATCGCGGCTTCGGCGGAGCTGCAGCACGTCGTCTCGTGACCGTCGCGCTGGAGCAGGATCTCCAGAAACTCCTGCATGCTCTGCTCGTCATCGACGATCAGGATTCGTGGCACGCCTGCCCCCCTCGGGAATCCATCGGTCCCCGGTGCGCCTCCCTTGACGTGTCCCCGCCCGAGGCCTCGAGCGGAAGCCGTACGCTGACGCGCGTGCCCTCCCCCATCCGGCTCCACACCTCCAGGGTCCCGCCGTGCGCTTCGACGACCCGATGGACCGTCGCAAGCCCGAGCCCGGTTCCCTTGGCGCGCGTCGTGAAGAAGGGCTCGAAGATCTGCTCCATGAGATCCTCGGGAATTCCCGACCCCCGATCGCTCACCCGAACGCACGCCCAGCTCCCCTCGCGCCGGGTCTCGATCCGCACGCACCCGTCGCTCGGGCCCGACTGGGCCGCGTTTCGCAGCAGGTTCCAGAAGACCTGCCGCAGGGGATCGGGGTTGCCGAAGAAGCGCATGCCTTCGTCCCCCGAGCGCTCGATCCGGCACTGCATCTCGGGGTCGCGCTCCGCGAGCTCGCAGAGCTCGTCGAGCAGCTCCGTCAGGTCGACCCACTCGCGCCGGCCGGGTCCCGGCCGCGCGTAGTCCAGGAAGGCGCTCGCCAGCCGATCGAGCCGCTGGGTCTCGCGACCGACGATCCGCACCAGCCGCCGCGCGCTCTCGCCCAGGTCGGGAAGGTCCCGCGCCAGCAGCTCGATCGCTCCCGAGAGCGAGGCGAGGGGGTTGCGAATCTCGTGGGCCAGCCCCGCCGCGAGCTGTCCGACCGCCGCCAGCCTCTCCGAGCGTCGAAGCGCCTCCTCCATCTTCGTCACCTGCGTCAGGTCCTGGAAGATCACCACGGCGCCATCCGGCAGACCCTGCGAATCGCGCAGTACCGAGCGGGATAGACCCAGGTGGAGCCGCGCTCCGGCCCGCGTCTCGAAGCGGAACTCGAGCCGCTCGCCCGAGCCTGGAGCGTCGTCCGCCTGGTCCGGCGAGAGCACCCGCGAGATGCCGGGCAGCAGCTGCTCGAGAGGGAGACCCAGCACCTCGCTCGCCTCGAGCCCCGTGATCCGCTCCGCCTCGCGGTTGAACGACGTGACCCGGCCGGAGAGATCGACCGTGAGCAGCCCGCTCGCCACGTTCTCGACGATCCGGCGATGCAGCTGTCCGAGCTCGCGGAGCTCCTCGCGACCCCGCCAGATCTCGCGGGTCAGCCGGTGGGCCAGCCACGCCACCGCCACGAAGGCGAGGGCATAGGTGGCCACCGTCGAGAACGCCTCCGCGCGGGGCTGCAGATCCCCCTCTTCGAGCACCGGAAGCCATTCCTGGCTCCCCCCCAGCGTCACCGCGGCGTACCCCACGCCCGCCAGCACCGGCGCGAGCGCCGCCCCGCCGGGCCCCGCCCGCAGGGCTGCGTACACGATCCAGACGACGTAGAGGAACCCGAAGGGCGAGCGGCCGCCGCCGGTCGCATACACCCCTCCCGTGATCAGCAGACAGTCGACCGCCAGCTCGAGGTAGACCGAGTGGCTTCCCGTCCCATAGGCGACTCGCAGGGTCTGGGCAAGGGTGGCCACGAAGCCGGCGAGGACCACCGCGTACAGGGCGCTCAGCTCGCGCTCGGAGAAGGGCGCCCTGCCCGTCGCCTCGAGCGCGACGGCCAGCGCGAAGATCGCCGCGATCACGACCAGGCGACCCGCGATCGCGCCGATCCGCACCCCGGTGCGCATCCGGGAACCTAGTGCACGGCGTCGGCGATCTTGAAGATGGGAAGATACATCGCGATCAGCAGCGATCCGATCGTCCCCCCGAGCACCACCATCATGGCGGGCTCCATCAGCGCCGTCATCGCGTCGACCGCCGCGTCCACTTCGTCGTCGTAGAAGTCCGCGATCTTGCCGAGCATCGCGTCCATGTTTCCCGTCTGCTCGCCCACCCCGACCATCTGGACCACCATCGAGGGGAAGACCTTCGAGCGCCCGAGGGGCTCGGTGATGGTCTTGCCCTCCGCGATCGACGCCTTCGTCGCCAGGACCGCGCGCTCGATCACCACGTTCCCGGCGGTGCGCGCCACGATCTCGAGTGCGTCGAGGATGGGCACGCCCGAGGTGAGCATCGTGCCGAGCGTCCGGCTGAAGCGCGCCACCGCAACCTTCCGGAGGACTCCCCCGATCACGGGAATCTTCAGGAAGAGGGTGTCGAAGAAGAGTCGGCCTCGGGGCGTGCCGTAGATGTAGCGCAGTGCCATCGCCAGGAGAAAGGCGCCCACGACCCCGTGCATGAAGTAGGACTGCACGAAGTGGGAGGCGTTGATCACAATCTGGGTCGGCCCGGGCAGGGCCCCACCGAAGTCCCTGAACATCTTCTCGAAGACCGGGATCACCTTCAGCAGCATCAGGACCACCACGGCCGCGGCGACGACCGTCACCGAGATCGGATAGACCATGGCACCCTTCACCTTGCGCTTCAGTGCCTCGGCCTTCTCCATGTAGGCGGCCAGCCGGTTCAGGATCGTGTCCAGGATTCCGCCGACCTCTCCCGCCGCCACGAGGTTCACGTAGAGGCGATCGAAGGCCGCGGGGTATCGGGCGAGCGACTCGGAGAAGGTCGAGCCGCTCTCGACCGAGGACTTGACCCCCAGGATGATCTTCTTGAACGTGGCGTTCGCCTCCTGGGTTCCGAGGATGTCCAGGCACTGCACCAGGGGAAGGCCGGCGTCGATCATCGTGGCGAACTGACGCGTGAAGACGACCACGTCCTTCACCGCCACCTTCTTCTTCAGGAAGGGGATCACCTCGGACAGGTCGCGGGCCTTCGCCTTGACCTTGGTGGGCATGATCGCCTGCGCCCGAAGCTGCGAGAGCACTGCTTCGTTCGAGTCCGCGACCATCACGCCCTTCTTGACCTGTCCCCCGCGGGTCTTGCCTTCCCAGAGGAATGTTGCCATCGCTATTCCCTCAGCTCGCCTGAATTTGGATTCTCGCCAGCCCGCCGCTCTCCGGATTCTCGATCAGGCCGCGAAGCTCGACGGGGTCGCTCGACCGCCTCACGGCCTCGTCCAGAGTGATCTGGCGTCGCAGGTGCAGCGTGGCCAGGCTCTGGTTCATCGTCTGCATGCCGTGTCGGTCCTGGCCGATCTGCATCTGCGAGTAGATCTGGTGCACCTTGTCCTCGCGGATCAGGTTGCGGATCGCCGAGTTCGGGACCATCACCTCCAGGGCGAGGACGCGACCGGGGCTGTTCGCCCGGGGCAGCAGCGACTGGCACAGGACGCCCTCGAGGACGAACGAGAGCTGCGCCCGGACCTGTGGCTGCTGGTGCGGCGGGAAGACGTCGACGATCCGGTTGATCGTCTGGACGGCCGAGTTGGTGTGCAGCGTCGCGAAGCACAGGTGGCCGGTCTCCGCGACGGTCAGTGCGGCCTGGATGGTCTCGAGATCCCGCATCTCACCCAGGAGGACCACGTTGGGATCCTGCCGGAGGATGTAGCGCAGAGCCGTCTGGAAGCTCCCGGTGTCGGCTCCGACCTCGCGCTGGTTGACGATGCACCCCTTGTGGGGATGGAGGTACTCGATCGGGTCCTCGACCGTGACGATGTGCTGGTGCGTCGAGGCGTTGATCCGGTCGATGATCGAGGCGAGGGTCGTGGACTTGCCGCTGCCCGTGGGCCCGGTGACCAGGATCAGCCCACGCGGTCGCTCCGCCATCTCCCTCACGGCGGGCGGAAGTCCGAGCTCCTCGAACGAGAGCACCTTGAACGGGATCGTCCGGAAGGCGGCCGCCACCGCTCCGCGCTGCATGAAGACGTTCGCCCGGAAGCGCGCCAGCCCCTTGACGCCGAACGACAGGTCGAGCTCGTTCGACTCCTCGAAGCGGTGCTTCTGGGCGTCGGTCAGGATCGAGTAGCAGAGCTGCTTGGTATCGGGGCCCGAGAGCGGAGGCATCTTCAGCGGAACGAGCTCGCCATCGATCCGGAGCTGGGGAGGGCTCGCCGTCGTCACGTGAAGATCGGACGCCCCCTTCTCGATCATCGCCTTCAGCAGCTGGTGGAGGTTGGCCATGGTTCCGGTTCAGTCTCCCGCCGAGACGCGATAGATCTCGCGCAGGGTCGTCACGCCTTCGAGCAGCTTGTCGAGGGCGCTTCGCCGGAGCGTCTTCATGCCCAGGCGGATCGCCTCTCGCTTGATCTCGGTGCCACTCGCACCGTTCAGTACGAAGTCCTTCAGGGTCTCCGAGATCGCCATCACCTCGTAGACGGCGATCCGGCCCTTGAATCCCGTCTCGGCGCAGGTGGCGCAGCCGCGCCCCCGCCGGGGCTCGCAGGCCTTGACCTCCTCCGGGGAGAGCCCCGCCTCGGCGAGGGCCTCGGACGTGACCTCGGGATCCGGCTCCGCACAGTCCGCGCAGATTCGCCGGGCCAGGCGCTGGGCGACGACGCAGTTGACCGAGCTCGCGACCAGGAAGGGCTCGATGCCCATGTTGAGGAGCCGGTTGATCGTGCTGGGCGCATCGTTGGTATGCAGGGTCGAGAGCACCATGTGGCCGGTGAGCGCGGCCTTGATCCCGATCTCCGCGGTCTCGAAGTCGCGAATCTCGCCGACCATGATGATGTCGGGGTCCTGGCGCAGGAACGAGCGCAGGGCTGCGGCGAAGTTGAGGCCGATCTCCTCCCGCATCTGGACCTGGTTGATCCCGGCCAGGTTGAACTCGACCGGATCCTCCGCGGTCGAGATGTTCTCGGAGATCGCGTTCAGCTCGGAGAGGGCCGAGTAGAGGGTGGTGGTCTTGCCGGACCCGGTGGGCCCCGTGACCAGCACCATCCCGAAGGGCTGGTGAATGCAGTCCTTGAAGACCTCGAGCTGGACCTCCTGAAAGCCGAGCTTCGTCATGTCGAGCTGCAGGTTGGACTTGTCCAGCAGACGCAGGACGATCTTCTCACCGTAGAGGGTCGGCAGGACCGAGACCCGATAGTCCATCTCGCTGTTGCGGCCCATCTTCAGCTTGATCCGGCCGTCCTGGGGAAGCCGGCGCTCGGCGATGTCCAGGTCCGCCATGATCTTCACGCGAGACGTCAGGGCGTTCTTGAGCTTGCGCGGCGGCTTCATGACCTCGTAGAGCACGCCGTCGATCCGGTAGCGGACACGGAAGTCCCGCTCGTAGGGCTCGATGTGGATATCGGACGCGCTCTTCTTGATCGCGTCGGTCAGAACCAGGTTGACCAGCTTGACGACCGGGGCGTCCTCGGTCGCCTTCGCCAGCTCGCCGACGTCGACCTGGTCCTCGTCCGAGACGACCTCGAACTCGTCGTCGTCGAAATCGGACATCACGTCCGCGAGAGTGGACGACTGATCGTAGTGGGCGTCGATCGCTCGCCGAATCGCCACCTCGGCCGCGACGACGACCTCGACGTTGTATCCGGTCAGGAACTTGATGTCATCGATTGCGAAGATGTTCGACGGATCGGCCGTGGCGACGATCAGCGTCGAGCCCGCTCGATTGACCGGGATGACCAGGTGCTTGAGCGCCACGTCTTCGGGGATCAGACGCACGATCTCGTCGTCGATCTCGAAGGCGTCGAGGTCGATCGTCGGTACGCCGTACTGCTTGGAGACGAACTCGGCGAGCTCGTTCTCGGGGATGAAGCCGAGCTTGGTGATCTGGAGTCCGAGGCGACTGCCGTTGAGCTTGGCCTCTTCCTGTGCCCGGCTCAGCTGGTCGGGAGACAGCAGGTTCTTCTGGACCAGGAGCTCGCCGATGCGCTCGTTCAAGGTCTTCCCCGCCTGCCGTCCGCCGGCACGGGTCCCGAGCGTCGGTGCACGAAACCCGTCGAGGGGCGTTATCGGAGGCGGTCGGAGGCAGCTTTACCGACCCCGGCCTGGGCGAGGTCTGCCGGGCGGGCCCCGCTCAGGAAGGCGCAGACGACGCCTACGGCGGTGATCGGCAGCCAGAAGCTGATATGCGCCGCGGTCCCGCATGCGACGGCCGTCGCAGACGAAATGCCCGAGAGTGCGAGCGCCTCGCGGGCGGCGAAGTGGTAGACGCCGAGAAATCCCGGGGCGGAGGGCGCCGCGATCGCGAGCGCGATGAAGACGAGCAGCGTATAGCTCGCGAGGCCCAGCTCGCTGGGGGGCAGGGGCAGATCGAAGGCCAGCATGGCGAGTGCGAAGGTCGCCGGAATCACCAGCCCCCAGATCAGGAGCGAGTGGACCGCCACCATCAGCAGCGAGCCGCCGCCGCGAAGGGCCGCGACCCCTCGGCACAGCTCGTTCACACCCTCGCGCACCCGCCCCCCCAGGGAGCCCGGGAGCCATCGGGTCGCGCGAGCGAGCGCCGCCAGGGTCGTCTCGCGGCGTACCCGGAGCGCCACGGCCAGCAGCAGCGGCACCAGGGCCAGCGCCCCGAAGAGCCCCGCACCGCTCTGGACCCAACCCGGAAGCGCATCCGCGCGGCGCCACACCAGCATGGCCGCGACTGCCGCGACACAGCTGAAGTCGATGGCGCGCTCCAGCACACAGGTTCCGAGAGCGGCCGAAGCCCCGACCCCGGTCTCCCGAGCCAGCAGCCAGGGTCGGATCAGCTCGCCGAGGCGAAGAGGCAGGATGTTCATGCTCATGAAGCCCACCGACGTGGCGCGAAAGAGCGCTCCCGGCGGAAGCCCGCCCTCTCTCAGTCCGAGCGTCAGATAGCGCCAGCGCAGCGCTCGCAGCCATAGCACGCCGATGTGAAGCCCCATCGCTGCGAGAATCGGGAGGGGATGGGCCGCGCGCAGCGCTCGCCACACCTCGCCCAGGTTCACACCGCGCAGCGTCCAGTACACCGCGACGACGCTGACACCCAGTCCGAGCCACACGCGCCAGTCCGCCAACCAGCGCACCGCTCCGCTACGGACCGGCGGATCGGGTCGAGGCGAGCCGCCGTTCGGAGCCCCCTCCATCCGCAGAGCTCAGCCGTCGAGCAGGGTGCGAGCCGAGGAGGCGTCGCGAGCGATCTGCTCCGCCAGCGCCTCGGGGCTCGGAAAGCGTCGCTCTCCGCGCAGCTGCGATACGAAGCCCAGCTCGACCCGTTCCCCATAGAGATCGCCGTCGAAGTCGAGCAGATGGGTCTCGCAGAGCACCCGGCCCGGCTCGAAAGTGGGGCGAACTCCGATGTTGGTCACCGACGCGCGCCGCACGCACCCATCCGCCGGATGCCCGAGGCGGCGGAGCCAGGTCGCGTAGACCCCGTTGGCAGGCAGGATCTCGTTCTCGACCTCCAGGTTGGCGGTCGGGAAGCCGAGCGTGCGGCCGCGTCGCTCGCCCTCGACGACGCGGCCCCGGATCGCATAGGGCCGGCCGAGGCAGAGCCGCGCCTCGTCCACCCTTCCCTCGGCGAGAGCCTGCCGGATCCGGGTGCTCGAGACGTCGCGGCCCCCGGCGGACACCTGCGGGATGATCGTCACCCGAATCCCAAGGTCGGGGCCGATCCGCGCGAGCGTCTGGTCCCCGCCCGCGCGTCCCTTGCCAAAGTGAAAGTCGCGCCCGACGAAGATCGCCTCGGGTGCGATCCGAGCATGGATCACGTCGCGCAGAAACGCCTCCGCCGTGAGCGACGCGAACGTCCGATCGAAGGGCTCCTGGATCAGCGCATCGATGCCACGGCGCTCGAGCTCCGCCGCGAGCTGTTCGAACGTCATCAGCAGCTTCTGGGCGCGTTCCGGAGCCAGCACCTGCCGCGGATGGGGATGAAACGTGTACACGACCGCGGGACATCTTCGAATCCGTGCGCGTTCCAGAAGGGCGGCGAGCAGCGCCTGGTGCCCGAGGTGCACACCGTCGAAGTTCCCGATGGTCAGCACGCAGCCCCGATCCGCCTCGGCGATGCCGGCACTTCCCCGATAGACCCGCATGAGCACCCTATGTAGGCCCTCACTCCCGCCGTTGCAACGCCGAGACCCGGTCCTACTCTCCGGGAATGTCGATCGTCTCCCGCTACCTGCTCCGGCAGTACGCCGCTTCGACGGCCGCGATCCTGCTCGGGATCTCGATGACCTGGACGATCGGAGACAGCCTCTTCCACATCGACGAGGTCACGCGAGCGCCCCTCGCGGCGTTGCGTGACACGTTCTTCCGGGCGCTCGACATGCTCCCCGTGGCCGTCCCCATGGCGTGCGTCGTCGGAGTCGCCTGGAGCCTGACGCGTGCGGTCCACTTTCGCGAGATTACGGCGATCCGCTGCGGGGGGATCCCGCTCCAGACCGCACTCCTGCCCCTGCTCCTCGCCACGCTCGTTCTCTCGGCCGTGATGGTCGGAGTCGAGGACCAGATCATCGTGCCGGCTCGACTGCGGCTCGAACACCTGGGTGCCAGGAGCGGGGACAAGGATGCCCGCGCCCTGACCCGGCTCGCGGGCCGCTGGTGGTACGCGGGCGAAGGGTCGATCGTGTCTGCGGCGCGCTGGGACGAGAGCTCGCAGCGTCTCTGGGATGTGAGCCTCTTCGACCTGGACCCGCAGCGACAGGTTCGGCGGCGGATCGAGGCAGCGTCCGCCCGCTATCTGTCTCGGAACCTCTGGGAGTTTCGCGACCTGACGCTGCTCGAGTTCCCGCGAGACGGGGTGATGGTGGAGCACAAGGAATCGCTGCTCCGGGTGGATCTGGGGCTCGCCGCGGTCGACCTCCAGCGGGTCAACCCACCGCTGCGGGCCACGTCCCTGCGGCAGATGGCGCAGCGAATTCGCGAGGAGCCCGATCCGGTCGCTCGCGCACCACTCGGCGCGGCGTTCCACGCCCGCCTCGGCCAGCCGCTCACGGCGGTGGTCTTGATCCTCTTCGCGATTCGCTTCGCCATCGGCGAGGTCGAGCGAGGAGACTCGTTGGCTCGTACGCTGCTCCGTTCGTTCGGCGTCGTCGCGCTCTTCTGGAGCGCGTGGACCGGAGCGATCTTCGTGGCCCGCAGCGGCCAGATCCCCGCCGCCGTGCCGCTCTGGGGAATGCTCGCGCTCGGCTTGACGCTGGGCCTCGGCCGCTTCCGGCAGGTCAGCGAGTAGGGGAGCCGCCCTCCTCGGACTCGGGGAAGAGGTAGCGCAGAAAGGGAGCGCGGGGCGAGACGACCAGCGTCGTCCCCTCGTGAAGCGTCTGGCGGTAGGTCTCCAGGCTGCGGACGAACGAATAGAACCCCGCGTCCTGGCGGTACGCCTCCGCATAGATCCGCGCCGCCCGGGCGTCTCCTTCTCCGCGAATCTCCTCCGAGCTTCGTCGGGCGTCCGCCACGATCACGCGACTCTCGCGATCCGCCTGGGAGCGGATCCCGAGCGCCTGCTCCCGGCCCTTGGCGATGTGCCCCTTCGCGACGCGTTCCTGGTCGGCTCTCATGCGCGAGAAGACCCGCTTCAGGTTCTCCGCCGGAAAGTCGGTCTGTCGAATCCGCAGATCGACGATGTGGATCCCGTGTGGACGCAGATCGCGGTCGCAGCTCTCGGTGATCTCCTGCAGCAGCGCCTCCCGCTTGTCGGAGAGCAGGGACGACAGGGGATTCTGCGCCAGGATCTCGCGTAGCTTGCCGTAGGTCACGTCATCGATCCGGCGCAGTGCGCGGTCGCGGGTCCGGTTGCTCCGGAAGAAGGTCGCCGGATCCTCGATCTTCCACATCGCGAAGTAGTCCACCTCGAGCAGCAGCTCCTCCGCGGTGTAGAGGTCCTGGGGCTCGGCATCGAAGCGCTGCAGCCGCCGGTCGTAGCGGTAGAGCTGGTGGAGCCCCGGAATCCGCACGTACCACCCCGGATCCGTCAGGTCGGCGCGGTTCAGGGACACGCCCAGGACCTCGTAGTCCTCCTGGTCCAGGAGCGTCCGAAAGGCCTGCTCCCGCTCGTCGAGCACGACCACGCTGAACACCGCTGCCACCGCGACGACCCCCACGAGCAGCCCGAGCCCCGTCCGGATCATCGGGACTCTCCCCGTCCGGCCTCTCTCCGGCGGGGATCGAGGCCTCGACCCTCACGGCCTCGGCCGAGGGGCAGGTAGGGAAGCACCCCTTCCCCGGAGGACCTCTCGTCGAGAATGACCAGGTCGACCTTGGGCAGGACCTTCTCGATGGTCTCCAGGTAGAGGCGCTCCCGGGTCACGTTGGGGGCGCGCTGGTACTCGGCAAGGAGCGCCCGAAAGCGCGCCGCCTCGCCGCTCGCGCGCAGCACGCGGGACTCGCCATAGGCCCGCGCCTGGTTCAGGATCTCCGCCGCCTCGCCCCTGGCCTTGGGTACGACCTCGGCGGCGTACCCGCGCGCCTCGAGGATCAAGCGCTCCCGGTCCTGCTCGGCGGAGTTCACCGCCGCGAAGGCGTCCTTCACGGGCGCGGGAGGGACCACGTCCTGCAGCTGCAGGCTCTGGATCTCGACACCCGTTCCATACTCGTCGAGCAGCCCCTGGAGCCGGGTCTTCACGTCGTGCGCCACCGCACCCTTGCCCTCGGTCAGGATGTCGTCGATCGAGTGACGCGCGACGACCTCTCGCAGCACGGATGCCGCGGCGTCGCGCACCGCCACCTCGGGCTCGCGAGTCCCGAACAGGTAGTCCGCGAGGTCGCGAATCCGATACTGGACGACGAACTGGATGCTGACCAGGTTCTCGTCCCCGGTCAGCGCCTGCTGCTCGTCCGGGATCTCCTCGTAGCGCGGCGGAGGACCCGCGTCGAGGGTGCGATAGCCGAACTCCGTACGCTGCGTGATCGTGACGACGCGCTTCTCCACCCGCTCGAGGCCGGGCGCATGCCAGTGAATGCCCTCCGATACGGTGCGCGCGTAGCGTCCCAGGCGCAGCACCACGGCCTGCTCGTCCGGCGAGACCCGGTAGTACCCGAGCGCTGTGTAGACTCCCGCGGCGCCGAGCACGGTCAGGGCTACGACGATGCGTCTCGCGAGCTTCACGGGGAGGGCGCTCTGTCAGCTCGGGTCGCTGTCGCTCGTGGAGCGCGTGGGCGCCAGAGGCTCCAGCGACGGCAGGAAGGCGCGGACCATGTCCATCGGCAATGGGAAGATCACCGTCGAGCTGTTCTCGCTCGCGATGTCACTGATCGTCTGCAGGTAGCGCAGCTGGAGCGCTGCCGGTGAGCCAGCCATGATGTTCGAGGCCTGCCGGAGCTTCTCGGCGGCCTGGAACTCACCCTCTGCGTGGATCACCTTCGCCCGCCGCTCCCGCTCCGCTTCGGCCTGCTTGGCCATGGCGCGCTGCATCTCCTGGGGCAGGTCGATGTGCTTCACCTCGACCGCGCGTACCTTGACTCCCCAGGGATCCGTGCCCCGGTCGAGCTGCTCCTGGAGCTCGTGGTTCAGCTTGTCGCGCTCCGAGAGCAGCTCGTCGAGCTCCGCCTGGCCGCAGACGCTGCGCAGGGTCGTCTGGGCCAGCTGAGAGGTGCCGTAGAGGAAGTTCTCGACCTGGATCACGGCATGCTCGGGGTGCACGACCCGGAAGTAGAGCACCGCGTTGACCTTGACCGAGACGTTGTCCCGGGTGATCACGTCCTGGGGCGGCACGTCCATCACGATCTCGCGCATGCTCACCTTGACCATGCGATCCACGATGGGAATGATCCACTTGAATCCCGCCTGCTTGATTCCCGCGAATCGCCCCAGGCGGAAGATGATGCCGCGCTCGTACTCGTTGAGGATCCGGACTCCGGCTACGAAGAGGGCCACCAGGACCAGGACCCCGACGGGAATTCCCAGCATCACGCGTCTCCTTCTCGAGCGTCGCCTTCGCGCGCCACCCGAAGAACCAATCCATCCATTCCGACGATCCGGACCCGTTCGCCCGCCGCGATCGTCTGCTCCGACTCGGCGGTCCAGTACTCGCTTCGCACCCGTACCCTACCCTGCTCGTGGATCTCGCTCTCGGCGATCCCGGTGCGTCCGATCAGGGCTTCCGGCCCGATGGCCGGCGGACGCAGGGCGCTGCGACCGACCCCGAAGGCCACGATCATGCCGAAGACCGCGATCGCGGCCACCGGGGGGAAGACCACGGTCCAGAAGGGCACGGGAACGTCGAACTGCTGCGGCAGGTCGAAGAGCAGGTAGCCCCCGGCGAGGAGACACGCCACCCCCGGAGCGAAGAGCATCCCGAAGCCCGCCACGAAGAGCTCGGCAACCAGCAGCCCGACACCCGTCAGGATCAGGATCAATCCCAGCCAGTTGAAGGGAATGATCTGGAGCGAGAGCCCCGCGAGCACGAGCGACACCGCGCCCGCCACTCCCGGGAAGATCACGCCGGGATGCGTGAACTCGACGTAGACCCCGAGCAGCCCCGCCAGGATCAGCAGCATCGCGATCTGCGGATCGGCGATGATGTCGAAGAAGCGGTTGACCAGGCTCATCGGAACCCGTAGCACCGCCGCGCCCGTGGTCGCGAGCGTGATCGCGCCGCGACCGAGCTCGATGCGGCGCCCGTCGAGCTTCTGGACCAGGTCGTCCATGTCGTTGGCAATCAGGTCGATGACGTGCAGCTCGAGAGCCTCGCGCGGCCCGATCGCCTTGGAGTTGCGAACCGCCTCCACGGCCCACTCGACGTTGCGGTTGCGCTCTGCCGCGATCGACTTGATGAATGCCACCGCGACGTTCTCGATCTTCTCGCCCATGATGTCGCGCCCGGCGGGTGGGTGGCTCGAGGCGCCCTCGCCTCCAGAGTCCTTCGACTTGTCGGGCGGCTTCTCTCCGGGGATGGGAACCGGGGGAGAGGGCGTGCCGCCGGGCAGGAACGAGACGGGATGCGCCGCTCCGATCGTGGTTCCGGGCGCCATCACCGCCACGTGGGCGGCCAGGGTGATGAAGGTCCCCGCCGAGCCCGCCCAGGCTCCGCGCGGGGAGACGAAGACGACCACCGGGATCTCGGCGTTCAGGAGGTCGCTGACGATGTCCTTGGTCGAGCTGAGCAGGCCGCCGGGGGTGTCGAGCTCGATGACCAGGAGCTGCGCCTCCGCGCGCTCGGCCTCCGCGAGCACCTTGTGCACGTAGTCGGCCACGGCCGGGTTGATGCCCCCCGAGACCGTCGCGACCCGGATCTCGCCCGTCCCCTTCGCGGCGGATCCCTCGGAAGGGGACGCCGGCGAGGGGGGATCGCTCGACAGGGCGCCCGACAGAGCCAGGGCCGCCACAGCCCCCAGCGCGACGGGGAGCCGGCGAGAGCGCGACGGGCAGGCGCCGGTCGAGCTCACGGGCCGCAGAGCTCCTCGATCCGGTCGAAGATCCGGGCGGCGACCTCGGGCTTGGGCGCCGCCGCCACCGGGCGCAGGTCGTCGGGGCCGGGGCCCACGATCGTGACCTCGTTGTCATCGGCCCCGATGCCGGTTTGCGAGCTCGAGACGTCGTTCGCCACGATCAGGTCGCAGCCCTTGCGGACCAGCTTCTCGCGCGCGTGGGCGAGCAGATCGTGCGTCTCCGCGGCGAAGCCGACGAGCAGCCTGCCTCCCTTGCGCCGGCCGACCTCCGCGCAGATGTCGGGGTTGCGCACCAGCTCGAGCTGCATTCGCTCTCCCTGCTTCTCGAGCTTGCGCGGCTGACGGCGCGCGACGCGGTAGTCCGCGACGGCCGCGGCCTTGATGACGATCGTCGCTCGCTCGAGCATACCCAGGACCGCCTCGCGCATCTCGGCGGCGCTCTCCACGTCGATGCGCTCGACCCCGGGAGGCGTCGGGACCGCCACCGGACCCGCGACCAGGATTACCTCCGCCCCGCGCCGCGCCGCCTCGGCCGCGAGAGCGAAGCCCATCTTTCCCGAGGAACGGTTCGTGATCACGCGTACCGGGTCGATCGCCTCGCTGGTGGGGCCGGCGGTGATCAGCACCACGTGACCCGCGAGCGAGGGCCGGGCGAGGCTCTGCTGGAGTGCATGCACGAGGGTCTCGACCTCGACCATCCGCCCGGCCCCCTCCCAGCCGCAGGCCAGCTCGCCCGACTCGGGCCCCACGATCCGCACGCCGCGCTTCGCGAGCAGATCCAGGTTCGCCTGCGTCGCGGGGTGCTCGAGCATGTGAACGTTCATCGCCGGCGCCACGAGCACCCGCGCGCGCGTCGCGAGAAGGACCGTGGTGACGAGATCGTCCGCGAGCCCATGGGCGAACCGGGCGAGGACGTGCGCGGTGGCCGGGGCCACGAGGAACGCCTCGGCCCAATCGGCGAGCTCGATGTGGGAGATCTGGGACTCCTCGCCCGGGGCGAAGAGATCGGAGCGCACGGGATGCCCCGAGAGCGCCTGCAGGGTCAGGGGCGAGACGAACTCGAGCGCGCTTCGGGTCGCGACGACCCGCACCTCGTCGCCCCGACGCACGAGCTGGCGAACCAGCGCACAGGCCTTGTAGGCAGCGATGCCTCCGCTGACTCCGATCAGGATGCGGCTCAAGAAATCCCTTTGAAATCCAAGGATTTCCGGCGAAACTACACGGCCTTCCGCGGGCTGTCAACGCGCCTCGCGCGCCTCCCTGCCAGGCGGGCGTCCAAGGCCCACGCGCGGCCATAAAGGACGCTCCTGCGCTTCCCGAAGAGCCTCGAGGAGGCCCGGGAGCTCGCCCAGTCCATGGAGACCCAGAGCGCGATCATGGCCGCGGTCGCGGCCTCAGTCCTGCTGCTCGCAACCCTCGAGCGCCGTCGCGATGCGACCGCGCTGCACTTCGCCCTGCTGCTGACTCTCTTCGGAAGCGTCTCGGCCGCGCATGGTGCGGCCTCGCTCGGTCTCGGCGGGGCGCCGCTCGCCGAGGCCCTCGCCCTGTCCGGTCTCCCCGCGGCGCTGGTCGCCCTCGCCGAGCGTCTCGCCGGGCGGTCGCTCGGGCTTCGCGGCGTCTCGGCGGCGATGACACTCGGCTCGCTCGCGCTCGCGGCGGCGGTTCTCGGCCTGGGCCCGGGCCGCCCCGGGGTCTCGATCGCCCTGGCGGGCTACACCTGGCTGGGTTCGGCCCTCGGCGCCTGGATCGTATGGCCGCTGCAACGGCCCACCCGGGACCCGAGCAGTCCGGAGCGCACCCGCCTGCGCTACGTCGCCGCCGTCCAGCTCGGCCTCCCCGTCGCCATCGCCATCGACGCCGCGTGCGCGTTCGCGGGAGCCCCGCAAATCGCGGCCCCGCTCGCCGGAACCGCGTACGCGGCCGTCGCCTACCTGTACCTCACGCGCGTGCGCGTCGTGGATGTGCGCGAGCTCGCCACCCAGGCGCTGGCGCTGGCGCTGCTCGCGGCGCTCCTGTCCGCCCTGTTCACCGGGCTCTCCATCGCGGTCGGGCCGCGCCTCGACCTCTTCGCATTCGACGCCTTCGTCGCCTCGTTCGCGCTGCTGATGCTCTCGCCGGTGATTCGCAGGACTCTCCGGCGAGCGGTGGAGCGGCGCTTCGGCACCCGCAAGCGGGAGCTCGAGCGGTCGCTCGAGCCGCTCCGGGAGCGCCTGACGCAGATCCTCAGCCTGGATGACCTGATCCGGGAGTGGATGGCGACGCTGCAGCGCACCGAACGCGTCACGACCTCCTGCATCTACCTGCGCGACGACCCACGGCTGGGCTTCCAGCAGGCCGCGAGCCTCGGCCTGCGGCCCCGCGCACGGATCAGCCTGATCCGGGATCCCGTCCTCGTCGCGGCCCTCGAGGCGGGAGGCGTGCTCTCGGCCGAGGAGCTCGACGCCCTCTTCGAGTCGGGGCCGCGCGCCGAGCGCCGGGACCGCGGCGAGCTGCGCGAAGTCCTGCGCCAGCTCGATGCCCAGCTGATCCTGCCGCTCCGTACGGCCACCCAGCTGGTCGGCTTCTGGACGCTCACCGACTCCCGCTCCCAGGAGGCCTTCTCCACCCGCGAGATCGAGCTTCTCGGCCGGGTCGCCGAGCGGATGGCCGTGTGCATCGAGAACTCGAAGACCTTCGCCAGGATTCGCGCGCGCGACCGCTATGCGAGCCTCGGGGAGATGGCCGCGGGGCTCGCACACGAGATCCGCAACCCGCTCGCGGCCATCCGGGGAGCCCTCGCGGTCCTGGACGTCCCCCCCTCCGGCGAGGCGCGCGCCCTCCACGAGGTCATTCGCGGGGAGACCGACCGCCTCGATCGCGTGGTCGGGACCTTCCTGGACTACACGCACCCCGACGTCCGAGCGACCCGCATCGACGACCTGGGCGAGTGCGTCCGGGCGATCACCGAGGGCTTTCTCCGGCGGGCGAGCCGGCCGGGGATCGCCTTCGAGCTCTCGCTCGCGGAGGACCTGCCGCCGGTCGCCTTCGATACCGACCAGCTCGACACGGTGCTCACGAACGTGCTGCGCAACGCCTACCAGGCTCTCGAGCCGAGCGGAGATCCGGGTCAGGTCCGCGTGGAGGTCTCCCCCACGGCGGGTGACACGACGCAGGGGACTGCGAGCGGGGTCGAGATCTCGGTCGAGGACGACGGTCCGGGCCTGTCTCCAGAGATCCTCGAGCGCGCCTTCGTGCCCTTCTTCACGACCCGCGAACGGGGGACGGGCCTCGGGCTCGCGATCTGCGAGCGACTCGTGCGGACCCACGGCGGCTCGATCCGGCTTCAGCCCCGACCGGGCGGCGGAACGCGGGTGACGATGGGCCTGCGGGCGTGGGCGGAGCCCTCTCCGTCCGCCGAATCCGACGGAGCGGGAATCGCATGACCTGCGAGGGGCGAATCCTCGTCGTCGACGACGAGCCCAACATGCGGCGGGTCCTGGGCGCCCTGCTGCGCCGGGACGGGTTCGAGGTGATCGACGCGTGCAACGGCGAGCAGGCGCTCGAGAGGCTGGCCGAGACCCGCGTGCACGCGGTGATCGCGGACCTCCGCATGCCGGTCATGAACGGGCTCGAGCTCCTCGAATCCATGCAGGCGCGCTACCGCGGCGTGCCCGTCGTCCTGCTGACGGCGCACGGGACCGTCGGGAGCGCGGTCGAGGCCCTCAAGCATGGCGCGCTCGACTACCTGACGAAGCCTTTCGATCCCGAAGAGCTCCGCTCGGTCGCGGCGCGCGCCGTGCGGACCTGCCGGCTCGACTCGCTCGAGGCGTCGGCGTTCGCCGAGGATCCCGAGGAGCTCCTGATCGGTCGCAGCGACGCGCTTCGCGAGGTGCTCCAGCGGATCGAACGGGTCGCGCCCACGCGTGCGACCGTGCTGATCTCGGGCGAGAGCGGCACCGGCAAGGAGCTGGTGGCGCGCAGCCTTCACCGCCGGAGCCCTCGCTCGGAGGCGCCCTTCATCAAGATCAACTGTGCGGCGATCCCCGAGGCGCTGCTCGAGAGCGAGCTCTTCGGACACGAGCGCGGAGCCTTCACGGGCGCCCGGGCCCGCAAGCCGGGGCGCTTCGAGCTCGCCGACGGCGGCACCCTCTTCCTGGACGAGATCGGAGAGATGCCGCTCTGCGCACAGCCCAAGCTGCTGCGCGCGCTCCAGGAGGGGCGCTTCTACCGGGTCGGGGGAACCCGGACCGTGACCGTGGACGTGCGAATGGTCGCGGCCTCCAATCGCGAGCTGCCGCTCGAGGTCGACGCGGGACGCTTCCGCGCGGACCTCTTCTATCGCCTCAACGTCGTGCCGATCCAGCTGCCACCGCTGCGCGAGCGGCCCGAGGACATTCCGACCCTGGCGGCTCGCTTCCTCGAAGCCTGCGGGAGCCATCGAGACGAGGCGCTCGAGGGCTTCAGTGAGCACGCCCTCGAGTGTCTCGCCGCGCACCCCTGGCCGGGCAACATTCGCGAGCTCGAGAACGTGGTCGAGCGCGCCTGCCTGCTCGCTCCAGGGCCGGTGATCCGCGCCGAGGACCTGCCTCCCGAGCTCTCGCGTGCGCCCGCGCCCACGGGCGAGCTGCCGCTGCGCGAGCGCGTGCGCCGCGAGACCCGGCGCATCGAGCGAGCGGCCATCCGGTCCGCGCTGCGAGCGACCGGGGGCAACGTCACGCAGGCCGCGAAGCGCCTGGGGCTCTCGCGCCGGGGGCTCCAGCTGAAGATCAAGGATCTCGACCTCTCCGCCTGACGCGATCCCCAGCGCCCACGCTCGCGGGCCCGCCGATCCTCAACCCCGGCGGAGCTTCTCCTCGAGGCGCTTCTGGACCAGGGGCGGCACGTACTCGCTCACGTCGTGCCCGAAGCTCACCAGCTCGCGGATCCGAGACGCGCTCACGTAGAACCACTTGGGGCTGGCCATCAGGAACACCGAGTCGAGGTCCGGGGACATGTGCGCGTTCATCATCGCCATCTCGAACTCGTAGTGGAAGTCCGAGACGGCACGGAGGCCCCGCAGCACGACGTTGGTTCCCTGGTGCCGGGCGTAGTCCACCAGCAGCCCATCGATCGTGTCGACCCGGACCCGGGGACAGGCGGAGAGCACGCTCTCGACCATCTCGACACGTTCGGTAATGTCGAAGAGCGGCTGCTTTCCCACGTTGATCGCCACCGCCACGATCAGCTCGTCGAAGAGCCGAAGCGCCCGCTCGACGAGGTCGAGGTGTCCGTTCGTGATCGGATCGAAGCTCGCAGGATAGATGGCGACCCGCTGCTGGCTCATTGGCCCGACTCCTCCCTGCGGTAGCGATCGAAGAGCGTCTCACCCCAGGCCCGGGATTCTACGTGAACCAGGCCCGCCGGCGCAGCCGCACGCGCGTGGTGGGCACCACGCTCGACCACGAGCCGCCCTCCGGGAGCGACCCGCGCGACGAGCGCCGCGAGCTCGGGCCCGGGCCCCCGGGCCCAGGGTGGGTCCGCGAAGATCCAGTCGAAGCGCTCTCCCCGCTTCGAGAGCCGCGCGAGGGCCGTGCTCACATCGCTGTCCAGGACGCGGCTCCGCGCCTCGAGGCCCAGGGCCGCGAGATTGCGGCCCAGCACCTGGCACGCCGCACGGCTTCGCTCGACGAAGACGACGTGGAGCGCTCCGCGCGAGAGCGCCTCGATCCCGACCGAGCCGGAGCCTGCAAAGAGGTCGAGCCACAGCGACTCCGCCACCGCACTCCCCAGCCAGTCGAAGAGGCCCGCGCGCGCACGATCCGACGTGGGGCGTGTATCGCGACCGCGCGGCGCCAGGAGTCGCCGGCCGCGCAGCGCTCCCGCCGTCACGCGCACGGGGAGCGGCTCCCGCAGGGATCGAGACCCGCGACGCGCGGAGCCCGCGCAGCGTGCGCGCGGCAGCGCACGCATCCGAGCGGCGGCGCGCGTCGAATCTGCAGCGTCGGCCCGCGCGCTCGTACCCGTCGCGGTGGGAACCTCGCTTGATGCGACCCCCGTCTTCGCATACGATGCCCGCCCGTCCCCCAGGTTCGCACGACGTGAGAGGGTATGGGGGCGGGTGCTCCATTGGCCAGCCGCGTCTCCGTTCGTCGGGGGCGTTCGAGGCTGGAGCACGGATCGTTTCGAGGATGTCGATGGCGAAGTCGCGGCGGAAGAGCTCCCAGAATCCCTCGAAGCTGTCCCGAGCACACCTCGATCGGCTCAAGGGACAGATCCCGCGTCGCCTGGCTCAGCTTCGAGGAGAGCGATCGCAGAGGGCGTGGGCACGGGAGCTCGGCGTGTTCCAGCAGAACGTCAACCGCTACGAGAATGGAACCACCCCGCACACCGACTTCCTGATCACGGTCGCGATGCACGAGAACGTCTCGCTCGACTGGCTGCTGCTCGGACGCGGCCGCGGCCGAAGCCGGCGCTGACGGGCCGCCGGCGGAGTCTGCGAAGGCAGATCTTTCGCGAGCCTGGGAACCTCCCTTCCCAGGGCCCGACCCCTCTCGAAGGCGCAGCTCGCCGCGGAGCGGGGCGACTGCGGGTCACTCCCGGCCGATCGGCGCACTCCTGGCATGCATCTTGTAGCCCCTCAGCGGCAGAGGAATCTGTGCCCGGAGGATGAATGCGGCTCCTGCTCGGTCTCCTGGTCCTCGGCCTCAACACGCTCGACAACCTGACGACCTACCTGTCGCTCCGTCGCAGCGCGCCCGGCTTCGAGGTCTTCGAGGCCAACCCCTTCGCGCGCTGGCTCTTCGACTCGATCGGGCTCGCCGAGGGGCTGCTCTTCGAGACGGTCATCACCACGCTCGCCGTGGGCTTTCTCGTCTACGCGCCGCGGATCTCGCCCCGCCTGAGGATGGGATTGCTCGTGGCGCTCGCCCTGCTCCCCGCCTGGGCCACGCTCAACAACCTGGGGGTGATGCACGCGGTAGGAATCGCTGCGCAATGAGCCCATCGGGCCAGCTGGACGACCGCGCGTGAGGTCCGGACTCACGCTGCCCGTCATCGCGCTGACACTCGGGACCGCGCTCTCGTGCGCCGTCCCCTGGTCCGGAGACGCTCCCGGACTCCGCGTCCCCGAACACTCGCCGGCGCCCGAGGCGCGCATGCGCCCGGACGCCAGCGACTGGGTCGCGGCTCACTTCAATGGCTACCACACGCGTCTCGCCCCCTTCGAGGTCGAGGCCACGGCGCGCGCCCTCGTCGAGGCGGCTTCGAGCCCCGGTCCCGACCTGGACCTGATGCTGGCCGTGATCCGAACCGAGAGCCGCTTCGATGCCTTCGCCGTCTCTCCGGTCGGGGCTCTCGGGCTGATGCAGATCATGCCCGAGACGGGCCGCGAGTTCGCGGAACGAGTCGGCGTCGTCTGGCGCGGGCCCGAGACGCTCTTCGACCCGGTCGCCAACGTGAAGATCGGCAGGGCCTACCTGAGCTTCCTGCACGATCGCTATGGCAGCTGGCCTCGCGCGCTCGCGGCCTACAACTGGGGACCCGGCCGGATCGAGAGACGGCTGGCGCGCGGCCGCTCCCTGCCGCGAAGCTATGCGAGCCGCGTCATCGCGACCCGAGCTGCCCTCGAGGCGGCGCGCCAGCGCCCGGAAGGCTAGGCGCTCCCGCGGGAGCCGCGAGCCCCATCCCCAGATCGGTCAGCCGAACCAGCCAGCGGTCGACCGCGGCGTCGACGTCCTCGGCGGGCGCGCGCGCTCCATTGATCAGCAGCGAGAACGCCAGGCGCCGCCCGTCTCGCGTCGACAGGTAGCCCGAGAGCGTGGCCACGCGCCGGATGTGACCGGTCTTCGCCCGAACCGGGAGCGCCTGGCCGTCGAGGCGTTCCTCGAGCGTCCCATCGCGACCGAAGATCGGGAGGGACGTCAGGAACTCCGGCCCGAAGCGGAAGCTCTCCGAGACCCGCCGCAGCAGCTGCACGAGGGTGTGCGCCGACAGACGGTCTCGGGCCGAGAGCCCGGACCCGTCACGCACCACCCACTCGTGGCCCTCAGGGTACTCGCTCTCGAGAAACGAGACGAGCGCGCGCCGCCCCTTCTGCCAGCTGCCCGGGGGCCCGTAGAGCTCGGCGCCGAGGCGCTTGGTGAGCTGCTCCGCGATGAAGTTGTTGCTGTACTTCGCCATCCGCCGAACCAATGTCGAGAGGGGGGGTCCCTTGAAGCGCAGCCACTCGCGCGCGCTCGCCGGCACACGTCCAAAGCGGGTCGGCCCTGCGACGTGGATGCCCTGGGCCGCGAGCTGGGAACGCAGGACCGAGGCCGCGTAACGGCCCGGCTGGGTCACCGCCCGCCAGAAGAGGCGCGGCTCGGCCCCGCGAGCGATCGCACCCCGCACGCGAACCCGATCTCCCGAGCCGCTCGGGAGCGGCTCGACGTCGACCTGCAGCCTGGAGGGCGTCTCCGACGTGCGAGCCTCGGAGTCCACCTGCAGGTAGTCCACGGCGGGCGCGATCTCGACGCGCGCCGGAGCCTGGAGCGCGGGGCCCGGGTGCACCTCGATTCGAAAGCTCGAGTAGTTCACCGCGAACGCGGCGATCGGCGCGTGGTAGGCCCGCGACGAGACGGGGGCCCAGTCGGGGTGGAAGTACTGTGCGTCCAGCCAATGGGGATCGACCCCCAACCCGCCCCGCACACCGCGCAGGCCGGAGACCCGGAGACGCTCGGCAAGCTTCCAGAGACTCTCCGAGACCAGCCCCGCATCGCCGGATCCCTCGATCCACAGCGTGCCGCGCAGCTGCCCGCTCGCATCGATCGGTCCGTCCAGCCAGACCGTCGTCTCGAGGCGGTGCGCGGGACCCCAGGCCGCGAGGGCGGCCGCAGCGATCAAGAGCTTCTGGTTGGAAGCCGGGATCAGCGGCTGGTGCGCCGCGGACGCGTAGAGGGAGCGTCCGGTCGCGAGGTCCACGACCTCCATTCCCAGCTGCGCCCCCCGCAGCGCCGGCTCTGCACGAAGGGCCCGGAAGGGCGCCGCCAGCTCACCCGCTCCCGAGGGGCAGGGCATCCCGAGCCAGAGGGCCAACGCGAGCAGCGCGGTGATTCCGGGCATCCGGATCCGAGCCTAGCCAGACACTCGCAGCGCCGCTCGCACGAAGGCTCGCGCGAGACGCCGCGCGTGGCCGCAGGCCAGCCGCTCGGGGTGCCACTGGACGCCCAGCCAGAAGGGACGCGCGGGACTCCAGATCGCCTCGATCACGCCGTCGGGAGCGCGACCCGCGACCCGCATGCCGCGGCCCGGATCGCGAACGCACTGGTGGTGCGTGCTGTTGACTGCGATCTCGCGCTCGCCGAAGAGCTGGAGGAGCGGCGCATCTTCGGAGATCCGCACCCGGTGCACCGCGACCTCGGAGTCGCCCGATCGCTCGTGGTCGAGGCCGCCGGGAAGCTCGCTGGCGATGTCCTGCACCAGGCTCCCCCCCCGCTCCACCGCCATCAGCTGGGCGCCCCCGCAGATTCCCAGGCACGCCCGGCCCCGGTCCCACGCGCTGCGGAGCAGCCGCAGCTCGAGGCGGCTGCGGCGCAGGCGCGGCGCATCCACTCGTGCGCGAGGCTGCTCGCCGTACCAGCTCGGAGGAAGGTCGAAGAAGCCGCCGGCCAGGAGCAGCCCGCCCGGAGCGTCGCTTCCGGGCGTGGAGCTCCCGAAGGGATCGGGATCGCTCGGGTCGACGAGGCGGACCTCCGCGCCGGCCCCCTCGAGCCAGGCGAGGGCATCGGAATCGATCTCCTGCGGCCCCTCCGAGTCGAGATCCGCCGCGACCAGGATCGTGGGACCCGACCTCACCGCTGGATTGTCCCCTGGATCCCCTCGAGCGCCACCCGAGCTCCCACCTTGCACACGCCCCGCATCGACGCGAAGACTCTTCGGCGGGGGTGGGAGCAGAGCTTCGCATGACCGACGCGCAGCCCTGGATCGAGCGGTGCCTGGGAGACCGGATTCGCCGCACAGCTCGCCTGCCCGGCGGCGCGGGCGCGCGCCGCTACGCTCGGATCGAGACGGAGGGCGGGCAGCGCGCGGTCTGGGTGCACAGCGTCCCCGAGGATCCCGAGATCGTGCCCCCGGCGCTCCGCGGCCGCGATCCGCTGGAGGCCTTCCTGGCAGCCAGTCGCCGCCTCGCCGAGGCTGGGCTACCGGTCCCGCAGATCCTGGGAGTGGAGCCTCGAGAGGGATGGATGCTGCTCGAGGACCTGGGGGAGCGCCATCTGTGCGACTTGGCCGCCGCAGAGCGGCGGAGCCGTGACCGAGAGGCGATCGAGCTGCTGGCGCGCGCCCACGCGATCCCTCCGAGGCGGACGGACCCGATCTTCGACGAGGCCTGGATTCGCTTCGAGCTGGCGCACTTCGTCGAGCACGCGACCCCTCGACCGGAGCGCACCGAGCTCGCTGCGGGGTTCGCGATCCTCGCGAGCGCGATCACGAGGCTTCCGGGCACGCTCTGCCTGCGCGACTTCCAGAGCCAGAACCTGATGATCGACCCCGACGGACGGCTGCGAGTGATCGACTACCAGGACCTGCTCCGCGCGCCGCCGGAGCTGGACCTGGTTGCCTTCGTCTGCGACTCCTACGTCGAGCGCGACGCGCCGGAGCGGACGGGGCTCCTGGCGCACTACGCCACCCACGCCCCACGCGCGCCCGATCCCGAGGCGCTCGCGCTGCTCACCGTACAGCGCAAGTGCAAGGACTTCGCGCGATTTCGCTGGCTCGCGAAGGTGAAGGGCGAGCCTCGTTTCGAGCCCTTCCTCGGATCGGCCGCCGAGGCCATCCTGCGGGTGCTGCCCGCTCTTCCCGGGACCCTGGCACCGCTCGCGAGGACGCTCGAGCCGCTCGTCGCCGGGGTGGCCCCTTGAAGGCGATGCTGCTGGCGGCGGGTCTGGGCGAGCGCATGCGGCCCCTCACGCTGCGGATGGCCAAGCCCGCCCTGCCCGTGCTCGACGAGCCGATCGTGCATCGGCTGGCCAGGGCGCTGGCGGTCCAGGGAATCGAGTCGCTGGTCGTGAACCTGCATGCGCACCCGGCGAGCGTCCGGCGTGCCCTCGCAGACGCCCCCGTTCCCGTGCACTTCTCGCTCGAGCCGCGCCGACTCGGCAGCGGCGGCGGGATCGGGGCCGCGCGACACTGGCTCCGCGACGCGCCCTTCCTGGTGCTGAACGCCGACATGCTCCTCGAGCTGGACCTGGAGGCTCTGTGCCGCTCACACCGCCGCTCTGGGGCCCTCGCGACGCTCGCCCTGCGCGATGAGCCGCGGAAGATCGAGTTCGGGACGATCGGCTACGATGAAGAGGGATCGGTGCGCCGGATCACGGATCTGGTGGACCGGGGAGGCGAAACAGGGAGTGGGCTCTTCATCGGAGCGCAGATCATGCAACCAGCGATCTTCGACCACTTTCCGCGCTCACCCGATTTCGAAGTCTTTCCGGATCTCTACAAGCCGCTCCTCGAGCAGGGAGTAGAGATCTCGAGCTGGCTCCAGCCCGCCTCGAGCCGCTGGTGCCCCATCGGCTCTCCGCGCGAGCTGCTCGACGTGAACCTGCAGGCCAGGGCCGGGCTCGAGGCGGCCGGCGCTCGCGGGTCGCAGCGGGCTCGCGGCGCATCCCTCGGGGGCGCGTGGCTCGGCCAGGGCTCGCGTCTCGAGCCCGGAGCCCGCGTCAGCGCCGACTCCGTGATCGGTGCCGGCTCCCGGGTCCCCTCCGGCTGGGAGCTCGAGTCGTGCCTGTGGCTCCCGGGGGCAAGCCCGCGGGAGACCGGGGGTCCCCGAAGCCTGCGCAGGGCGATCGCCTTCGCGGACGAGGTCTGGATCGATGGCTGAGCTGCAGTTCATCGGGACCGGCGATGCCTTCGGCAGCGGAGGCCGTCGCAACAGCGCGATCCTGCTGCGCGAGAGTGGAACCAGCGTGTTGCTCGACTGCGGCCCGACCACGCACACGGGCCTGCAGGCGCTGGGAATCGACCCCGTCGAGATCGACGCCATCGCGATCAGCCACTTCCATGGCGACCACGTCGCGGGCGTGCCCTTCCTGCTCCTCGACTACCTCTACGTGCATCGACGCAGACGGCCGCTCACGATCCTGGGGCCGCCGGGCATCCAGGCGCGCATCGATGGGCTGACCGGGCTCTACGAGTACCGCGGTGAGATCGAACGCCGCTACGAGCTCCGCTATCGGGAGCTCTCGAGCCCGAACCCGCTCGAGATCGGCGCCGACCTCACGCTGACGCCGCTGCCGGCTCACCATCACTCGAGCACGCGCCCCCACATGCTCCGCGTCGAGACCCCGAACCGGCAGATCCTCTACTCGGGCGACACGGGCTGGCACGCGGAGCTGCCGCGACGAGTCGGGGAGGCCGACCTCTTCGTCTGCGAGTGCGTGTTCATGGAGGCCGGCTTCGAGTACCACCTGGATCACGAGACGCTCGAGAGCCAGCGCGAGCGCTTTCGCTGCCGGCGCATCCTGCTCACCCACCTGGGACGCGAGGTGATCGACGACCTGGGGCGGGTGCGCTTCGACACCGCGCACGACGGGATGAAGCTCAGCCTATAGCGAGCCTGCGGGTGGGGTCGCGCTTCCGAGGACGACCGGGCGGCGGGCTCCCGTGGCCGCAGGGACGTTGTTCGCGAGACCCCGCAGGGAGGCCCAGCCCAGGAGCGCGAATGCAATGGCCTCGAGCGCGTCGCCAGGCACGCCGTGGGGATCGGTCGTCTCGACGATCGCGGGCGCGAGCCGGCGCTCGAAGGACTGCCACAGGGCCCGGTTGTGGACTCCCCCCCCATAGAGCAGCCAGCGCGCGGGCATCGGGTCGAAGAAGCGCTCGGCTGCGCGAGCGACGCTCTCGACCGTGAGCGCCACCAGGGTCGCGAGCAGATCCTCGAGGCGCGCCTGCGAGGCCCGCGCCCGCGCCAGCCACCCGGCGCCGAAGTGCTCGTGGCCGGTGCTCTTGGGCGGCGGCTTCGCGAAGTAGGGATCGGAGAGCAGCTCCTCGAGCAGGCGCGTGTCGACGTGACCGGCCCGGGCGAGCCGTCCGTCGCGATCGATGCGCTCCCCGCCCTCGCCCCACTCGCGGACCGCCCGGTCGAGCAGCGCGTTGCCGGGTCCCGGATCGAACGCCACCAGCCGTGCGGCATTCGAGTCCGGAAGGTAGGAGACGTTCGTGAACCCTCCGATGTTGAGCACGGCGCGAGGCTCCGAGTCGCGCGCAAAGAGCACGTGGTGCAGGTAGGGCGTGAGCGGGGCCCCCTGCCCGCCCGCGGCGATGTCGGCGTTCCGGAAGTCGGAGACCACGCGCAGCCCCGTGCGCGCGTGGATCTGGGCCGCCGATCCCAGCTGCAGTGTCCCGCCTACCTCGGCCTCGGGGTGGTGCGCCACCGTCTGTCCGTGCGAGCCGACCCCCTCGACGGTCCGCGCTTCGACTCCGCAGTCGCGCAGCAGCGAGAGGGTCGAGTCGGCGAACCGCTGCCCGATCTCGACGTCGAGGCGGATCAGCTCGCGAAGCGCCAGCCGGGACGTCGCCGCGCGGTGGATCCTCTGGCGCAATGGGTCGGGAAGCGGATCCGAGCGGAAGCCGACCAGCCGCAGCTCCGAGGGAGAGCGCCCGATCTCGACCAGAGCCGCGTCGACGGCGTCGGCCGACGTCCCCGACATCAACCCCACCCAGAGCCCCATGCCGGGGATCCTAGCAGCCGGCTCCGCCCCTCCCGATCGCCGGACGCGAGCGAACGCAGCCTCCTGTGCAGCCCCCGAGATCAGCGCGCGGGAACGGGGGCAGGCGCAGAGAGGGTCCGCCGCGCGCTCTCGTCGCGCAGGAACGCACGCAGCCGTTCCAGATCGCGGCCCCCGGGGGTCTCGAACTCGATCCCCATGCCCGCGGAGGGCTGGTTGCGACCCGCGTAGCGCCGGGTCCAGATCACCCGTCCCCCGACATGGACGAGCGCGTCGGGCTCCCGGCCCAGGTGGACGCGCAGATCCAGGCGCGTGCCCTCGGCGCGCGGGCAGGAGCACTGGATGAAGGCGCCGGTCTCCGACACGTTCGCCAGGTAACCCAGGAACCGGGGCCGTTGCGCGCCGGTGCAGAGCCGCTCCACCCTGCGCGGGATGCGAGGCGCACGGCGCGGAGCCACAGGGGCGGGGGGACGCTCCATGCAGACCGTTTCGGCGTCTCCAGGGACCCGCTTGAGCCCTAGCGTCGCCGCGCGTCTCTCCATGGACCTCCAATGGCGCCAGCGCTCTCCGATTGACATCACGGACGAGCCGCCGCTAAGGTGCCGCCGCCATGCCGGACGGCCCCCACGACCGATCGCGCGCGCTCGGCGGGATCGTCTGCGTAGGCGCGGTCCTCGCCGGTGCCCTCTTCGTGTACGGCGTTCTCGAGCAGATCTGGTGGGCCCTGGCCGTGCCGGTCGCAGCCGGCGTGCTCTTCGTCCTGGGGCTCGTCTTCTGGATCGGCTGGACCATCTTGACGGTACGCGTCGAGGCCGAGGGCGACCCCCTCGACGGAACGCCCTCGGCGCCAAGCGCGGCGACGACCGAGGCGCCCGAGCTCCCCGACCCCGCTCGCCCGCGCGACTGAGCGGGGCCACCCGGCCCGGACCCATGCGCATCGCCCTGCTCACCTACCGCGGCAACATGTTCTGCGGTGGCCAGGGAATCTACGCAGCGTACATCGCGCGCGAGCTCCATCGTCTCGGCCACTCGGTCCACGTGATCGCCGGCCCGCCACTGCCCGACCTCGAGGCGGGCATCCCCCTGCACGAGATTCCCAACCACAACTTCTTCGCGCGCGAGGGGCCCGACGCCCTGCCCTGGCCGCGCCCCCTCCGTGCACTCTGGCCCTCGCACCTGTGGGAGCTGGGCCTGACGCGGCTGGGAGTCTTTCCCGAGATGACCGCCTTCAGCCTCAGGCTGCTGGTCCGCTGGCGCGCCCTCCTGCGCCGTCACGCCTTCGACGTGGTGCTCGACAACCAGTCGCTCGGCTGGGGACTGCTCGGGCTCCAGGCCACCGGGGTTCCCGTGGTCGGCGTGGTGCACCACCCCCTGCAGATCGACCGCCTGGCCGACTTCGAGATCGAGCCGAGCTTCCGCCGCAAGTGGAAGCGCACGCTCTACTTCCCGATGTTCATGCAGGAGCGCGTCGTGCCGCGCCTCGCGAAGATCCTCACCGTATCGCACGCTTCTGCGCGCGAGATCGAGCGATTCTTTGGGATCCCGCGCAAGCGGATCGCAGTCGTCTACAACGGGACCGACAGCCAGATCTTCCGCCCGCTCGAGCGCGAGAAGGAGTGCGAGCTGATCTTCGTCGGCCGGACGGAGGATCGCAAGAAGGGCATCCCCTATCTGCTCGAGGCCCTCGCGCAGACGCCCAAGTGGATCCGGCTGAAGATCGTCGACGGTCGGATTCCTCGCGACGGCCTGGTCCCGCGCAAGATTCGCGAGCTGGGACTCCGCAAGCGCGTGGTGCTCGTCGAACGCATGCTCTCGGTCGAGGAGCTCGTGGCCGAGTACTCCACCGCCCGGATCGCGATCGTGCCCTCGTTCTTCGAGGGCTTCGGATTCCCCGCATCGGAGGCGATGGCCTGCGGGCTGCCCGTGATCGCCACCGACGGCGGAGCGCTGCCGGAGGTGGTCGGAAGCGACGGCGCGGCCGGCCGCATCGTTCCCTTCCGGGATCCGAGGGCGCTGGCAGCGGCGATCCGCGAGCTCGCCCTCGATCCGGCGCGCAGCGACCAGATCGGCAGGGCGGCCCGGGCGCGCGTCGAGCGCGTCTTCAGCTGGCGCGAGGCGGGCCAGCGAACCGCCTCGGTGCTCGAGGACGTCGTCCGTGCTCACCGTCGACCTTGAGCGCCTGGGCGTCGCCCGGGACGACTGGCTGCTCGATGCCGGCTGCGGGGGGGGCCGCCACTGCTTCGGGGCGCTCGAGCGGGGCGCCCACGTCGTGGGACTGGACCTCGACGCCCCGAGCCTGGCGCTGGCACGCGCGGGCATTCGAGACCGCCAGCGCGCCTGCGCCGCGGCGGGCGGGCTCCGCCACGGCGGCGTGCTGCGCAGCGACGTCTTCCACCTGCCCTGTCCCGACTCGAGCTTCGACCGGGTGATCTGCTCGGAGGTCATGGAGCACGTCCACGACTACCGCGCGGCGATCCGCGAGCTGGTGCGGGTGCTGCGACCCGGGGGCACGATCGGGATCACCATTCCGACGGCGATCACGGAGCACCTCTACCTCCGCCTGTGCCGGGAGTACTTCGAGAGCCCCGGCGGACACATCCGGATCTTCCGGCCGCGCGAGCTGGCCCGGGCGATGGCGGCCGCGGGGCTCCGGGTCTATGGCTCGAGCTTCGCGCACGCGCTCCACTCGCCCTACTGGGCGCTTCGAGCCCTCCTGGGGCTGGATGATGAATCTCCTCAAGCCACGCGGAGTTATCGGAGGTTCTTGATCCGAGCCTCGAGCTCGAGGGGCTGGACGCGGGTCGAGCATGTCCTGGACTGGGTCTGGCCGAAGAGCCTGATCCTCTACGGGACGCGGGTGGCGTCGGGCCGAAGCGAATGAGCCGGGTCGCCTTCGTCGCGTACCGGGGCAACATGCGCAGCGGCGGCCAGGGGGTGTACCTGCATGGCCTCACCCGGGAGCTGGTCCGGCTCGGCTGGCAGGTCGACGTCTTCGTCGGGCCTCCCTATCCAGACCCCATGCCGTGGGCGCGCGTCGTCCGGCTCGAGAACCACATGTTCTGGGGCGCGCGCTTCGACCGCCGGCCCGGCGCCTTCCTGCCTCGACCGGATCCCTGGCGGATCTTTCGCCCGCTGAACTTCTTCGAGTACGGCGCGAGCCGCTTCGGCTTCCTTCCCGAGCCCTTCGCCTTCAGCCTGCGGGCGGCGCGCGCCGTGCACCGCGCCCAGCGCGCGGGCCGCGCCTACGCCCTGGTCCACGACGTGCAGTCGGTCGGCTACGGGCTGCTCTGGCTGCGGGCGCTCGGGCTTCCGGTGGTGACCACCATCCATCACCCGCTGACCGTGGATCGGCGCAGCAGCCTGGCCCGCGACCAGAGCTTCGCGGAGCGGGTCGGGACCCTCACCTTCTACCCGGTCCGAACCCAGCGTCGCACCGCGCGCCGACTGGACGCGGTGCTCACGTCGTCGGAAGCTTCCGCTCGCGAGATCGAGCGGGGCTTCCACGTTGCGAGGGCGCGGATCCGCCAGATCGGCAACGGGGTCACGCTCCCCCCTCCCGCTCCCCCGCGCGCCCGACCGGAGCCGCCCGAGCTGCTCTTCGTCGGCCGCTGTGGGGATCCGAACAAGGGCGCCGAGTTCCTCTTCTCCGCCCTGGCGCAGCTGCCCGGGCGCGTATCGCTGCGCGTCCTCGACGGCGACCCGAGCGGAACCCCCCTCGGCGACCAGCTCGCGAAGCTGGGGCTTCGAGAGCGCGTTCGCTTCGAGGGCAAGGTCTCCCAGGCCGAGCTCGAGCGCGCCTACCGGCGCGCCGCCGTGGTCGTGGTTCCGTCGCTCTTCGAGGGCTTCGGGCTTCCGGCGATCGAGGCGCTGGCGGCGGGGACCCCCGTGGTCGCAACCACCGCCGGTGCCCTGCCCGAGGTGATCGGCCGGGCCGGAGCGGGCCGCCTGGTCGCCCCGGGCGATGCCGCTGCCCTGGCTCGCGGAATCGCGGAGACCCTCGAGCACTGGGAGGACGCGCAGCGCCAGGTGCGGGCGGCGAGGCCCTCGCTGGAGCGAGCCTTCGGCTGGCCCGCAGTCGCCCGGCGCACCGCAGAGGTGTACGCGCAGGTCAGGGGGGATCGCCAGAGGTCCGGTCTGCAGGACGCGGCGATCCCGCAAGGACGATGATGTCGGCCAGGGCCGGGAAGCGCGCCGCAACGCGGTCCGCCGCCCGCAGCAGGAGCCCGCTCGCGCGCGGCCCGAGCCAGGCCAGCAGCCGGGCCCAGCCGCGTACGCCCCAGAGCAGCGAGACGCCGATCCGGCGATCGATCTGGACCAAGCGCTCCAGCTGCCGTTCCAGGAGCTCCGGGTCGTAGCGCGTGAAGTGATCCGAGGGCACGTCGTAGTGGCGGCGACCCTCGGGAAGCGAGCCTCGCAGACGATCCAGCTGCCGCGAGATGCGGACGCCGAGGGAGTCGAAGTTCGCCACCGCCAGGACGACGCGCCCCCCGCGACGCGTGACGCGCGCCATCTCCCGCAGGCACGCTTCCGGATCGTCGAAGTGATCGAGCGCCCCCTTGCAGTAGGCCGCGTCGAAGGCGCCGCTCCGAAAGGGCAGCGACTCGGACCAGGCGCGCACCCGATCGAGCGAGCCGGGCGCGATGGCAGGGGCCTTCGCATCGGCGATCCGCGCCAGCTCGGTCATGCGCGAGGAGGGCTCCGCCCCCGCCACCCGGGCGCCCCGAGCCGCCAGCGTCCGCGCATCCTGCCCGACACCCGCCGCGACATCCACGATGCGGGCTCCCGGCACACAGCCGGTCGCGGAGAGGGTCTCCGCCTCCATCCGGGCGAAGAGGAACTCGGAGTCCGGCTGGCTGCCGGTCGGGAAGACGTCGGACATGTCCCGATCGAGGTCGACGACGCGCACGGAGCGGGAGCCTACCTCGCGCGCGGACTCCCGAACAGCCGGGATCCGGGGAGAGGCGAAGGCGACGCGAGCCCCTCGCTCGCTCCGAGATCAGCGGATTCCGTGCTCGCGAATCTTGCGGTAGAGGGTGCTGCGTCCGATGCCGAGCCGCTGGGCGGCGAGGCTCACGTCCCCCCCCGCCTGCGAGAGCGCCCGCTCCAGGCACGCGCGCTCGTATGCGCCGAGCGAGAGCGGAAGCGAAGCCTCCGGCCCCGGAGCTGCCGGACCGCCGCTCCGCACGCGGCCGGACTCCTGCAGGTCCAGGTCGGCGACCGTCAGACGCGGGCCCTTCGCGAGCGCGACGGCGGCCTCGATGCAGTTCTCCAGCTCGCGCACGTTGCCCCGCCAGCGCTGGTGGATCAGCGCCTCGAGCGCCTCGGGCTCGAAGCCGACGATCCGGTCGCCGCACGCGGAGCGCTGCAGGAAGTGCAGGGCCAGGGCCGGGACGTCTTCCAGGCGCTCCCGGAGTGCCGGAATCCGGAGTACCACGACCTTCAAGCGATAGAAGAGGTCCTCCCGAAATCTCCCCTGGTCGACATCGGATTCAAGATCGCGATGGGTCGCGGCGATGAGCCGCACATCGAGCGGGCACGGCACGCTCGCGCCGAGCGGACGGACCTCGCGCTCCTGGAGAGCGCGCAGCAGCTTCGACTGCAGGAGCAGGGGCAGCTCCCCGACCTCGTCCAGGAAGAGCGTCCCGCCGTTGGCGCCGCGGAAGAGGCCCGTCGAAGCGCGATCGGCGCCGGTGAAGGCGCCGCGCTCGTAGCCGAAGAGCTCGCTCTCGGCGATGCCCTCGGGAAGCGCGCCGCAGTCGACCGGCACGAAGGGTCCCTTGCGGCGTTCCCCGGTCTCGTGGATCGCGCGAGCGATCAGCTCCTTCCCGGTTCCGCTCTCGGCCTGCAGCAGGACGTTGCTCTGGCTCGGGGCCAGGTCGCGGACCCGCTGCAGCAGCCGAACCATCTGTGGCGAGGGGCCGACGATCGCCTCGAGTGCGGAGCGGCAGTCGAGCTCTCCTTCGAGCTGTCGGTTGCGAACGCGGAGCGCCCGACGCTCGAGCGCGGAGCGGACGCGCTCCACCACCAGCCCGGGCTCACGGAAGGGCTTCTCGAGGTAGTCGAACGCGCCCGAGCGCATGCACTCGACGGCGGAGTCCACGCTGGCGAAGCCGGTCATCACCATCACCTCGCAGTCGGGGCTCGACCGGCGGATCTCGCCGATCCACTCGCTGCCGGCACGCGTCGAGCTCTCGCCCAGGCGAAGGTCGAGAAGGACGACATCGGGCGACCGCTGCAGACCCTCCTGGACGGCCGTGTCCTCGAGCGCCTCGAAGACGTCGCACCCCGCGCGCTCGAGCACGCGACGCAGGTAGTGCACGACGCCGGGCTCGTCGTCGATGATCAGGACGCGGGGGCGTCCGGGCAACGAGAGGGAGGGCGCGGCCGACACGACTCTTCCTTCGGCCCGGGGCGGGTCCGCTTGAGTGCGCGTCTCCTTTGCGTACACTCTCCCCTGCGGAGGGGGAGTGAGCCGAGTTCCCATGCTCGCATCGGTGCTGGTCGTCGACGACGATGCGGTCTTTCGTGCCGCGCTCGTCCGCTACCTGGAGCACGAAGGCTACGAGGTCGAGGGGGTCGGAAGCGCCGAGGCTGCCCTGGAGCGAATCGATCGGCGGCCTCCCGAGCTTCTCCTCACCGACCTCCGCATGCCCGGCTGCGACGGCATCGAGCTGATCCGGAGAGCGCAGGAGCGCGACCCCGAGACGCTCTGCATCGTGATCACCGGGTTCGGCTCCCCGGAGCGGAGCCTCGAGGCCCTCCAGGCCGGAGCGTTCTGGTTCATCGACAAGAGCTACGAGCACATCGAGGCGTTCGGGAGCCTGATCGCGAACGCGCTCGAGCGCCGGCGCCTGCGAGCCCGCAATCGCCAGCTGCAGCGACAGCTCCAGGCGCGCTACGGCCTCGAGAGCATCGTGGGCGCGAGCGACGGCCTGCGGACCGCACTCGACGTGGTTCGCAAGGTCGCCGATACCGACGCCACCGTCCTGATCCTGGGAGAGAGCGGTACGGGCAAGGAGCTGATCGCACGTGCGATCCACTACGGCTCCGGCCGCTCCGAAGGGCCCTTCGTGGCCGTCAACTGCGGTGCGATTCCCGAGGAGCTGCTCGAGAGCGAGCTCTTCGGGCACGTGCGCGGGGCCTTCACCGGCGCCGACCGCGACCGGATCGGACGCTTCGCGGCGGCACACGAGGGAACGCTCTTCCTCGACGAGATCGGGGACATGTCTCCCAAGCTCCAGACCCGGCTCCTGCGGGTGCTGCAGGAGCGGGAGTTCGAGCCCGTCGGCTCTTCGCGCTCCGAGCGCGTGGACGTCCGCGTGCTGGCGGCGACCAACCAGGACCTGAAGACGCTGATCCGGGAGCGGCGCTTCCGGGAGGACCTCTACTTCCGGCTGAGCGTGATTCCGATCGAGGTTCCTCCCCTGCGCGAGCGGCGGGAGGACATCCCGAAGCTGGCCGAGCACTTCATGGGTCGGCATCGCGCGGAGTACCCCGAGCTCCTGGGACTCACCGAGGCCGCACTGAAGAGGCTGGTCGAGTACGACTGGCCGGGGAACGTGCGCGAGCTCGAGGGCCTGATCGAGAGGATGTGCGTGCTGCACAGAAGCGGCTGCATCGAGGAGTCGGACCTGCCGGCCGCCCTGCGCGGCAATGCGGCGGAGTTCCGGGGGCTGAGGCTGCCCGAGGAGGGCGTCGACTTCTCCGCGCTCGTCGACCGATTCGAAGCCGATCTGATTCTCCAGGCGCTCGAGGCGACGGGCTGGAACAAGAACCAGGCCGCCCACCTCCTGCACCTCAAGCGCACCACGCTCGTCGAGAAGATCCGGGTCAAGGGCCTCACTCCGGACCGCATCGCCTGAGACCAGCGCCCGCCTCTCCGCGGGCGCCCGAATTCCGTCACCGGGGCGCGAGAATCGTCAAGAACCCGACGCTCGCCCCACCCGCCTGCGATGCTCGGCGCGACGCAGCCCCGGCCGCAGCCCTTCGGAATCTCTCTGTCTTTCTCTCTGGGTCCCGCGCAGCCGCGAGGAGGGCCCGGGGGCGGCACTTCCCTTGCACATTCGGGCCTCACGCGAACGGAATCGCGCACCGGATGCTGGAGGGAGTGCATGGAGGCGCTACTGCGGGAGTCCCGAACCGAGCAGGGCGGAGTCCCGCGAGAGGTCAAGGACCAGATCGTCATCGAGCACACCGCTCTGATCCGCTACATCGTCAATCGCATCGGCGCACGGCTCCCGTCCCACATCGACCTGGACGACCTGCACAACACCGGCGTGATCGGGTTGATGGACGCGATCGACAAATACGACCCCGAGAAGAACTGCAAGTTCAAGACCTACGCCGAGTTCCGGATCAAGGGCGCGATCCTCGACCAGCTGCGCTCGCTCGACTGGGTCCCCCGCTCGATTCGCCAGAAGAGCCGCCGCCTGGAGCAGGCCTACTCCGAGGTCGAGCAGCGCCTCGGACGCGCCGCGAGCGAGGCGGAGGTCGCGAGCTCCCTGGGCCTCGACTCGCACGAGTTCCACTTCCTGCTCAACCAGGTGCGCGGCATCTCGATGGTCAACCTGGACGAGCTTCGCTCCGGCAGCGACTCCGAGCAGCCCCTCGCCGGGGACATCTTCGAGGACATCAAGGCCGAGAGCCCCTTCGCGTCGCTCAAGTCGCGTGAGATGCGCCAGGCGGTCGCCGACTGCATCGGCGGACTGCCCGAGAAGGAGCGCCTGGTGATCTCGCTGTATTACTACGAGGATCTGAACATGAAGGAGATCGGGAGCGTGCTCGGCATCACCGAGTCCCGGGTCTGTCAGATCCACACCAAGGCGGTCGGCCGGCTGCGATCCCGGCTGCGAAGCCTGCTGAACACGTAGATCCAGCCCCCCGGCTGGCGAATGTGCTCAAGAATTTCGGCGCGCGTCCGATGGGGGACTATCCTCGCGCCCTCCTGCGGGGCGGAGACGCTGCACGATGACCGACGGACGCGACAGCGAGCTTTACACGGAGGCCGAGGAGGCCTACTCGCCCGAGTACCTGAGCGCCCTGGCTGACGGCGACGCCCGCCGGGAGCGCCTGGAGGAGCTGAGGCGCCGCATCGAGTGCAAGGCCTACCGGGTGCAATCCGACCGCATCGCCGAGGAGCTTCTGGAGCGGGGCCTGCTGGGAGGCTGAGCGCCTCCTCCGATGGTATCGTCGCGGTCTGGGGGAGACCGGATCGTAAACTGGCGAGGCGTACGATCCGATAGGAGTCCGAGAGCGACCCGCACTCCAGCGGGACGGCGCAAAGGGGCCCGGCGAACCATGGCGAAGACTCTGCTTCTGGCCGACGACAGCGTAACGATCCAGAAGGTCGTCGGGATCACCTTCGCCAACGAGGACGTGGAGCTGATCACCGTCGACAACGGCGACGATGCGCTGGCGCGCGCGCGCGAGCTCCGTCCGGATGCGATCCTGGCCGACGTCAGCATGCCCGGGCTCGACGGCTACGCCCTGTGCGCCGAGATCAAGCGCGATCCCTCGCTCGCGCACATTCCCGTGCTGCTCCTCACCGGGACCTTCGAGCCCTTCGATGCGGCGCGGGCGAGCGAGGTACAGCCCGACGGCCACATCGCCAAGCCCTTCGAGGCCCAGGTGCTGATCGACCAGGTCTTCCGGCTGCTCCAGGCGGGTCCGGCGCCGGCCGCCCCACCGGAGCCTCTCGCCCCCGCGCCCCCTCCCCCGGCCGAGATCCGGCTGGACGCCCCCGAAGAGAGCCCTCGCCCCGAGGCCTTCCCGCCCCCTCCCCTCTCCGGGGATTCCGAGCCGCTGGCTCCGGGCGGTGGATTGCCCCTCGAGGCGAGCCTCCCGGCGAGCGAGACCCGGGAGGAGCCCGCCTGGGCCGACCCCCCTGAGGGTGCCATGGAGACGCTCGAGACCGCTCCGCTCGCCGAGAGCATCGAGGACGCTCCAGACGCCACCCGGATCTTCGATCCCACCGGCGCCGATCTCGTCGCCGCGTCCGAGACTCCACACTCCCCGGATCCGCTCGCGCCCTCGGATCCTCTCGATCCCCGTGACCCCATCGGTCGAATCGGGGACGAGGAGTTCGACCTCGAGGACCCGCCCGACCTGATGCTCGACGTCGAGCCCGTCCGCGACGATCGCGAGCTGGCGGAGCCGGACCCGGCCGACTCCGGGTCTCGGCCCCGGGAGCCCGCTCAGCCCCGGGAGTCGGAGGGATGGGGACCCGGGACGAGCGACGTCGGGATTCCCGCCCAGGCGATGGGGATCGGCGACGGAGCTGACAGCACCTCGACCCCGCTCCTCGGAGTCGAGGAGGCCGACCTCGAGGCCGCAGGGATCGACCCCGATCCCTCCGGCGGGGGCTACGCCGACTCGGCCGACGAGCGCGACGAGACTCCGATCACGCCCTTCCTAAACCTCGCCCGCGACCGCGCCGACCTCGACGACCTGCCCGAGATCGACGCCCTGCCGGAGGACGATCTCCCGTGGCTCGAGCCCGAGCCCGAGTCGACGCCCGAGCCGGACGCCTGGGCTCCCTCGAGCGCGAGCTCGGGAGCGGCCCAGGATCTGCCCGGGGACGAGGACAGCGCTGCCGGGAGAGGCCTTGGGCTATCGCCTCCCGATGCGGAGGCGCTGCGCCAGGTGCTCGAGAAGATGGCCTGGGAGGCTTTCGGCCCGCTGACCGAGCGCTTGGTGAGCGATGTCGTGCGCAAGGTCGAGGAGGTCGCCTGGGAGGTGATCCCCGAGCTGGCCGATCGCCTGATTCGCGCCGAGATCGAGCGGTTGAAGTCGGAAGACTGAGCGTCGAGCCCGGCCGCCGTCGTCCCGCGGGTCGCAGACGCGGGAGCGGTGGGGCTGGGCGGTATACTCGCGGCCTTGGCGACGCTCGAGTTTCCGCCGATCTCCGAGTGGCAGGTGCTGGTCGCGGCAGCCCTGGCAGAGGACGTCGGAAGCGGAGACGTCACGTCGAACCTGCTGGTCCCGCGTGGACGGACCGGATCGGCCCGGCTCGAGGCTCGCGAGGCGCTTCGGCTGGCGGGGCTACCCGTCGCCGAGGAGGTGTTCCGCCGCTGCGGAGCCACCCTGAAGGCGCGCTGCGCCGACACGAGCGCCTGCGCCGCTGGTGAGGTCGTGGCCACGGTCCAGGGACCCGCGCGCTCGATCCTGCTGGCCGAGCGCACGGCTCTCAACTTTCTGCAGCACCTGTCGGGAGTCGCCACCCTGACCGGACGCTTCTGCGATGCGGTCGCGGGAACCCGTGCACGCATCGTCGACACCCGCAAAACCACTCCGGGCTGGCGCAGCCTGGAGAAGTACGCGGTTCGCTGCGGGGGCGGGGTCAACCACCGGCGGGGCCTCTTCGACGCGATCCTGATCAAGGACAACCACATCGCCATCGTGGGCTCCCTCGGCCGGGCCGTCCGCTGCGCGCTCGAGCGCCGACCGCCGGGACTGCCGGTGATCGCCGAGGTCGAGTCCCTCGAGGCTCTCGACGAGGCGCTCGCCGCCGGGGCCGAGGGCGTGCTCGTCGACAACCAGCCTCCGGAGCGCCTCGCGCTCTTCGTCGAGCGCGTCGCGGGCCGGGTGCCGGTCGAGGCCAGCGGCGGCGTCACGCTCGAGAACGCCGCGCGCCTGGCCCGCACCGGGGTGGATCGGATCTCGGTCGGTGCCCTCACCCACTCCGCGCCCGCAGCGGACCTCGCACTCGAGTGGCAGACCGGCTGAGCTCCCTCGCGCCGGCGACCCGATGGGTGGGGCGGCGGCTCGACGTCTACTCCGAGCTCGACTCCAGCAACCGGGTCGCGGCGGACCTCGCCCAGAGCGGCGCCCCCGACGGGAGCCTCGTCGTCGCAGACTCGCAGAGCGCCGGTCGCGGCCGCCTGGGTCGCAGCTTCTTCTCCCCCTCGGGCTCGGGCCTCTACCTCTCCCTGGTGCAGCGCCCCGGGTCTCGAGACGCATGGCCGGCTGCGCACGCCCCCCGGCACGTCTTTGCGGCCAGCCTCGCGGTGGCGCGGACCGCGCGGAGCCTGCTTCCGGGGCGGGTCCGGGTCGAGATCAAGTGGCCCAACGACGTGCTCCTCGACGGTCGCAAGACGAGTGGGATCAACTCCGTCGCCGACCTCTCCGCCGGGTCGATCCACTGGATCGTGCTCGGCATTGGAGTCAACGTGAACCTCGACCGGGAGACCCTGCCTCGAGAGCTCCGCGAGATCGCCACGAGCTTTCGCCTGGCCGCGGGCCAGCCCTTCGACCGGCTGACGGTGGCCCATCGACTCCTGGCGGAGCTGGAGGCACAGCTCGAGCGTCTTCGCAGCGAGGCATTCCACGCGGTCTTGGAAGGCTGGCGAGATTTCTTCACAATGACCGGCGAACGGGTCCGCGTCGGAGGGCCGGGGGTCGACCGCGAGCTCGACGGACGGGTGATCGGCATCGATCGCGATGGCGCGCTCCTGCTCGAGACCGGGGCGGGACGGGCCCGAGTCGTCGCGGGGGATGTGACACTCCTCGAGCGCGGCTGACTGGGGCTCCGAGCCGGGGAGTCCGAGTCGGAACTCGAAGGGACGCGGGTGCTGCTGGTCATCGACATCGGGAACACGAACATTGCGCTGGGGCTCTACCGCGGAGACCAGCTGGCGGAGCACTGGCGGATCGGAACGCGGGTCCACTCGACGTCGGACGAGTGCGCGGCCATGCTCGACTCGCTGCTGCGTCTGGCCCCGCACGACCCGGAGCCGGTAAGTGCGGCAATCATCTCGTCGGTGGTCCCTCCCCTGCTCCCGATCTACCAGCGGACGTGCACAAAGCTCTTCGGCTGCGATCCCATCGTGGTCGGACCGGGGCTCCGGACCGGCATGGCCATCCAGGTCGACAACCCGCGCGAGGTCGGCGCCGACCGCATTGTCAACTCGGTCGCCGCCTATGAGCTCCTCGGGGGACCCGCGATCTCGATCGACTTCGGAACGGCGACGAGCTTCGACTGCATCTCGGCCTCGGGCGCCTTCCTGGGGGGCGCCATATTCCCTGGCCTCACGGTCTCGCTCGAGGCGCTGGTAGAGCGCGCCTCGAAGCTCTCGAGTGTCGAGATCGAGCGTCCTCCGGCGGCCGTGGGTCGCAACACGGTCCACAGCCTGCAGTCCGGGATCCTCTTCGGCTACGCCGGGATGGTGGACGCCATCGTCGAGCGGCTCCGCTCCGAGATCGGCGCCGAGGCCCGCGTGGTCGCCACCGGAGGACTCGCGCACGTGATCGCGACGGAGACCCAGACGATCCGCCGCGTCGAACCCTTTCTCACCCTTCGTGGGCTGCGCCTGATCTGGGAGCGCAATCACAAGAGCACGACGAACTCCAAGCGAGAGGAGGAGGCATGACGGACCTCGCAGAGGTGCGCAGCTTTGCACTGATCGGACACGGCGGCGAGGGGAAGACGACGCTCGCCGACTCCCTGCTGGTCGCGGCCGGAGTCGTCAACCGGCTCGGCAGCGTCGAGGAGGGCACGTCGTTCATGAACTACCTTCCCGAGGAGAGGGCGCGGCGCATCACCATCTCGGCCTCGATCTGCTCGTTCGAGTCGGGAGGCGCGCATCTGACCCTGCTCGATACCCCCGGAGACTCCAACTTCGCGGGCGAGCTGGGGGGCTCGCTCGAGGCGGTCGACCACGGCGTCCTGGTGCTGGCGGCCGGAGAGGGGGTCAAGGTGGGCAGCGAGCGGGCCTTTCGGCAGGCGCGCGAGCGTGGCCTGTCCCTCTCGGCGGTGTGCAACAAGATGGACCACGAGGGCGCCGACTTCGATGCGACGGCCGAGGCCCTCGAGAGCAGCCTCGGAGTCCGCGTCGTCAAGCTCCACCTGCCCCTCGGCCGCGCAGCCGAGTATCGCGGGTACGTCGACCTGGTCCAGCGACAGGTCCACACCTTCTCCGAAGACTCCGCGAGCCCCGAGAAGGTCGGGCCCCTTCCCGACGATCTGCGCGAGGCCGTCGACGAGGCGAGGGCGCAGATGATCGAGGCCGCGGCCGAAGGAGACGACTCCGTCCTCGAGAAGTACCTCGAAGAGGGCGAGCTCACCGAGGACGAGATCCTCTCGGCGCTGCGCACGGGCACGGCCGCCGGGACCCTGCTGCCCCTGATCTCGGCGGCCGCCGCGCGCAACATCGGCGGCTCCGCCCTGCTGCAGCAGGCGATCTCGTTCTTCCCCTCGCCCTCCCAGGCGCGGCTCCGGCGCGGCCGGCGGGACTCCGAGGAGGTCGAGGTGACCCCCGATCCCGACGGGCCCCTGGCGGCCGCGGTCTTCAAGTCCGTCGCGGATCGCTACGCGGGGGTCCTCTCCCTGGTCCGGATCTGCTCGGGAACCCTCCGTAGCGACATGTCCCTGACCCACCTGCGGACCGGCACCAAGGAGCGCATCAGCAAGATCCTGGAGGTCGTCGGCGAGGAGACCCGCGAGATCAAGGAGGCCGGCCCCGGATGGATCATCGCCCTGCCCAAGCTCAAGGACACGCGCACCGGCGATACGCTCGCGGACGACAAGCAGGGCGTCCAGCTCGAGCTCGCGCCCGCTCCTCGCGGAGTGATCTCGTTCGCCGTGACCGCAACCCACAAGGGAGACGAGGACAAGGTCTTCGACTCGCTGAACCGGGTCGTGCAGGAGGACCCCAGCCTGACGCTCTCTCGCGACGAGCGGACCGGTGAGTTCCTGCTGACCGGACTCGGCCAGCTCCACATCGAGGTGACCCTCGAGAAGATGAAGCGCCTGTTCGCGACCGAGGTGACCTTGAAGCCGCCCAAGGTCCCCTACATGGAGACGATCACGCGGCGCGCCGAGAACGTCGAGGGCAAGCTCAAGAAGCAGAGCGGGGGACGCGGCCAGTTTGGCGTCTGCTATCTCACCCTCGAGCCGGGAGAGCGTGGCAGCGGGGTCCGCTTCGAGGACGAGATCGTCGGCGGCGCGATCCCCCGAAACTTCATCCCCGCGGTCGAGAAGGGCGTTCGCGAGACCTGCGCCCAGGGGGTGATCGCAGGCTACCCGCTGACCGACGTGATCGTCCACTGCATCGACGGCAAGCACCACTCGGTCGACAGCTCCGAGCAGGCCTTCAAGACGGCAGGCAGCCTGGGGCTCAAGGCCGCCGTCGCGGCGGCGAAGCCGACGCTCCTGGAGCCCTATGTCGACGTCGAGGTCTCGGTTCCCGACGAGTCGGTGGGTGACATCATGGGGGACCTGAACAGCCGCCGCGGCCGCGTCGCGGGGGTCGGAACCCAGGGATCGACTCAGGTCATCCGGGCCCAGGTGCCGATGGCGGAGATGCTGGCCTACGCCTCGGACCTCACCAGCATGACGGGCGGCAAGGGCTCCTTCACGATGGAGTTCTCGCACTACGAAGAGGTTCCGGCGCAGATCCGCGAGAAGGTGATCGCAGCAGCGCAGAAGGGAGCCGACGACGACTGAGCGTGGCTCCGGGGGGAAGACAGGCGTGGAGGTGGATCCGCAAGCCATTCTGACGGGGCTCGGCCGGGCGAGGCGCTTCGCCGATCCCACAGCGCCGCTCGAGGCCCGCCTGATGGCCGCTCGCGGAGCCCTGCCGCTGCCGCCCGCCGAGGTGGCGCTGGTCGTCTTCGCCCTGACCTTCGATCCCGAGGCCGAGGTCAAGGAGCGCGCTCTCGAGACGCTCCGAACGCTTCCGGACCCGATCGTCGACGCCCTGGTCGGAGAGGCCCTTCACCCCGGGCTCCTGGCGCTCCTGGCCGAGATCCACCGGGAGCACGCGGGGCGCCTGGAGCGAATCGCCCTCAACCCCGCCACCTCGGACGAAACCCTGTGCTTCCTGGCCACCCTCCCTCATCCGAACGTCGTGGACGCGATCTCCCACAACCAGGCCCGCCTGGTCGCGTGTGACGCGCTCCTCGAGAGCCTGGGGGAGAACCCGCTGACCGGTGCCGCCACGATCGAGCGGATCCTCGAGTTCCTCGGCCGCGAACGGGGGGAGATCCCCGCCGCGCCCGTCTCGGAGACCGCCGCCGAGGACCCCGCGGCCGATCCCGAGAGCGAAGCGGCGGCTGCGCTGCCCGAGGTGCTGCTGACCGAGTCCGAGCCCCCGCTCCACGAGAGCGAGCGCGACGAGCGGAGCCGCAACCTGCAGTCGCTGATCGCCGAGATGAGCGTCGTCGAGAAGGTCAAGCTGGCGCGGCTGGGCAACGCCGAGGCCCGCGGCCTGCTGGTCCGGGACCGCAACCGGATCGTCGCCACCGCCGCCATCCGCAGCCCCAAGCTGAGCGAGAACGAGGTGACGCACTACGCCAAGTCGCGCAACGTGAGCGATGACGTTCTGCGCATCCTCGCCCACTCGCGAGAGTGGACGCGGAGCTACCCGGTCAAGCTGGCCCTGTGCACGAATCCCAAGACCCCTATCCCGGCCGCAATTAAGTTCATCAACTATCTGACCGATCGGGACTTGAAGGCGATCATGAAGAGCCGAGATGTCCCGGGGCCGGTCTCCCAGCAGGCGCGCCGGATCCTGATGCGCAAGGGCAAGATCTGATGACCTCTTCGACGGACGCGACCCGAGAGCTCCAGGCCAGGATCGTGTACTTCGGTGCGCAGGGCGCCGGGACCTCCGAGAACCTGCGCTACATCCACCGCAAGCTGCGCGCGGAGCACCGCGGTGAGCTGCGGACGCACGGCCCGGCCGACGGCCGCCACGAGTTCCTGCCCATCGAGCTGGGCATGGTGGGAGGTCACAAGACCTCGATCCAGCTCTACACGGTCCCGGGCGGCGAGGCGCATCTCGCCAAGCGACGAGAGCTCTGCGAGGCGGTCGACGGGATCGTCTTCGTCGCGGATCTGCGCCCGACGCGCCACGAGGCGACGGTCGCCGCGCTCGACGAGCTGCGCGGCCACCTGAAGAGCTACGGCCGCAGCCTCGAAGACGTGCTGCTCATCGTACAGTACAACCGACGCGACCTGGTGGACGAGAACGCGATCGAGGCCCTGCACCGGAGGCTCGGGCTCGATCCGGACTGCGTGTTCGAGTCGGTCGCGAGCGAGGGAACCGGCGTTCTCCAGACGCTGACCAGCCTCTCCAAGCTGATCCTACGCCGACTCCGCGACGCGACGACGGCCCCGGAGGCTTCCGCGAGAGAGCCCGCTCCGGCGCCCGCGCCCGTCGAGCACCCGCCCGTCGTGGCGACCGCCCCCACCCCCGAGCGGGAGCCGAGCGAGCCCCGAAAGCCCTTCGAGATCGAGGACGCCGGCCCGGCCCGCGTCGCGGGCTGCGAGGTCCGGGTGCCGATCGTCCTCGTCGAGCCGGGAACCGGACGCAGGGTCGAGCTCTGCCTGCGGCTCTCCCTCGAGTCCCTGCAGTCGGGCGAGTGACCCGATCCAGAGCCGGCTGCTAGGCGGTCGCCACGTGCGCAAGCGCGTCGCGATCGCGGGTCACTCCGACGAAGGTCTGGCCCTGATCCCGCTGCTGGAGGCGAATCCGGACGTCGACGTGTGCGCGCTGGTGACGACCGAACCGGCCGCCGCGCTCGAGAGCCTGCGCCGGATCGAAGCCGGGCTCGACGTGCGCTACGCGGATCGCATCACCGACGATCTCTCCGCCGTTCTGCGCACCCCCGGCCTGGTCGCCATCGTCACTGCCGACCCGCCTGCGATCCTCGAGGACCGGCTGCCCGAGGCGAGCGATCGTGGCATCCAGGTCGCGAGCCCCCTGATCGCAAAGCTGCTCTACGCCTTCGGACCCGTCGATGCGACGCGCAAGCCCGACCTGCTCCAGACGCTCGGAGAGATCCTCGAGTCCTACAACCTCACGATCGACCGGGATGCCCTGCTCGAGCGGGTCGTCCAGATCGCCGTGGGCTCGACGGGCGCGGACCGGGGATCGCTGCTGCTGTGGGACGAGGGGAGCCAGGCGCTCTGCATGCGCGCGGCCATCGGGATCGAGCGGGAGCTGCTGCACAAGATCCGCCTGCAGCCCGGCGAGGGGATCGCCGGCCGGGCCTTCGCCGAGAAGCGCGCGATCCTGCTGCGAGGAAAGGCGGACCCGCGCGACTTCGCCATCGCCTGGGAGCGGGAGGCGGCGTGTGCGATCGTAGCCCCGCTGCTCCACGGGGACCGCTGCCTCGGGGTGCTGTCGGTCACCCACCAGCAGAACCGGGAGGCCTTCGGCAACGAGGAGCTCGAGTTCCTCGAGCAGCTGGCCCGCCTCGATGCACGGATCCTGACGCGCGCCGACGAGTACCAGCAGCTGGTCCGGGAGTCCAGCCGACTCAAGGCCGAGTCCGACGTCCGCCAGCTGCTCGCGGGCGACGCGCCCCTCGTCGATCGCCTGCGCTCGCTGTGTCGCTGGCTGGCGGACGAGCTCGATGGGATCGCCCAGCTCTGGCTCAGTGATGCCAGCGGAGAGTCGCTGGAGCTCCAGGCCTCGTCTGCGCACCGCGACCCCTTCGCCTCTCCCCCGCGCATCGAGCTGGGCTCCGGCGTCCTCGGCTGGGTGGCGACCTCCGGCTTCCCACTCCTGCTGCACCAGACGGCGGGAGGAGCCGAGATCCACTTCGCGGCCCTCCCCTGGTCGACGGCGATCAGCTCCTGGGCGTGCTCTCCTTCGAGGCCGCCCACACCGACCGCGTTCCTCGGGCGTTCGAGCTGCGGCTCCAGGCCTCCGCACAGGCCCTGGCGCAGGAGCTCGCCAACGCCCTGGAGCAGATCCGCACCCAGGCGCGAGCGACCCAGCTGCAGGCGATCACCGAGGTCTCCGCTCGCATGTCCGCGAGCGGCGATCTCGCCGAGCTCTACCGGGCGATCACGAACTCGGCAGCGATGGTGCTGGAGAGCGAGCACGCCATCTTGCGCCTGCGCGACGAGGCGACCGGGCGCCTCCAGATCCGCTCCTACTTCGGGTCGGCGGACCCCGACACCCAGACCGCGCTCTTCGAGCTCGAGGCGAGTGTGGCCGAGGAGGCCGTCCAGGCGGCAGCGCCCGTATGCCTCGCCCACCTGGATCCGGAGCGCCGGGAGCGCGGCGTCGAGCTGGCTGTGGACGACATCCTGGCCCACCCCCTGCGCCGCTCGGGCCTGGTGATGGGGAGCCTCAGCGTGCTCGGGCGGACCGGGGGAGCGCCCTTCTCGGGCGTGCGCTTCCAGCCCGAAGACCTGGACCTCCTGGCGCGGCTGGCCGAGCACGCGCAGCGGGCCCTGGTGGTCATGCAGGAGCGGGATCGCGAGAGGCACAACCGGCGCTTCGACGAGCTGACGGGTCTCCCCAACGCCCTGCTGATGCGGCTCCGCCTCGACGAGGAGATCTCGCGCTCGAGCGGGCGGGGCCGCACGCTGGCGCTCGTTCGACTGCAGGTGAGGGGGCTCTCGGAGCTGCTCTCTGCGCAGCGCGAGAGCGAGGCCGACTCGCTGGTGCTCTCTCTGGCGCAGGAGCTCCGAGCCGGGCTTCGCGACTTCGACGTCCTCGCCCGGACCGCGCCCGACACCTTCGAGATCCTGCTACCCGAGCCCGACGCCGAGGTCTCTGCACTCCTCGGCCCGCTCGCGCGCCGCGCGCGCGAGGCCCTGCGGCGCGAGGCGGAGACGCCGTCTCCGCTCGATCCCTCGAGACTCCAGCTCGAGTTCGGCTACGCGCTCTTTCCCGACGAGGGACGCACGGCCAGCGCGCTCAAGGCCCGCGCGCGCGAGAGCCGAATCCGCAGCCTCTAGGGCCGCGAGGCCCTCCAGGGTGCCTCGGCGTAGGGGCGGTCCTGGGCGAGG
>JBHHYV010000011.1:0-50010 GCA_046757685.1 Myxococcota bacterium | reverse complement strand
ATCCCTCGGACCCCTCGGCCATCCGACAGCTGGGGCGCGCCGAGGGAGAGCTCACGGGCGCCCTCGGCCGTCTGCTCGCGGTGTCCGAGTCCTACCCGGGGCTCAAGGCCAACGAGAGCATGATCCAGCTCTCCGAGGAGCTTGCGACCACCGAGAACCGGGTGGCGTTCGCGCGTCAGGCCTACAACGACGCGGTGATGACCTTCAACACCGCGACCGAGACCTTTCCCAACGCACTGATCGCCCGGCGGTTCGGCTTCGGGCCCGCGGAGCTGCTCCAGCTCGAGGACCCCGCCGTACGTGAAGCCCCGCAGGTTCACCTAGGCTGACCGGCCCGTGTGAACTTCTTCGAGCGCCAGGAGGAGGCGCGGCGGCGCACGCGATGGCTCATCGCCCTGTTCGCACTCGCCACGCTGTGCATCGCGACCGCCGTCAGCTACGCGGTGGCTTGCCTGGTCTGGAGCTTCGCGTCCAGCCCGCTGCCCTTTCGGAGCGGCCTGCCGCCTCGGCTCTGGCTCGAGGGGCACGCGGTGCTGGTCGGCGCGAGCGCCCTCGCCGTGCTCACCTGGATCGCGGTCGGGAGCCTCCTCGAGGCGCGGAGACTGCGCGGCGGCGGCGGTGTGGTCGCGCGCCGCCTCGGCGGCGTGTGCGTTGCCCCCGGCGCGCGGGATCCCCAGCAGATCCGGCTCCGCCACGTCGTCGAGGAGATGGCGATCGCCTCGGGGCTTCCCGTTCCCGAGGTCTACCTGCTCCCCGGCGAGCGAGGGATCAACGCCTTCGCCGCAGGGCTGACGGTCGCGGATGCGGCCATCGCTGTGACCGAGGGGTGCCTGCGGCGACTCGAGCGACGCGAGCTGCAGGGGGTGATCGCCCACGAGTTCAGCCACATCCAGAACGGCGACATGCGTCTCAACACGCGACTGCTGGGCGCGCTTCAGGGGATCCTGTCGATCACGATTCTCGGACGCGAGCTGCGGGGTGGCGCGGGCCGCTCCTCGCGCGCCGCCATGCGGAGCCGCCTCGGAGCGCCGGTCTGGCTCTTCGGCCTGGCTCTCTCGGGAATCGGGAGGATCGGAGTGCTCTTCGCTCGCTGCATCCAGGCCGCGGTCTCTCGACAGCGGGAGCTCCTGGCGGATGGCTCCGCTGTCCAGCTCACGCGGGATCCCGAAGGGCTCGCCGGTGCGCTCGCAAAGATCGCCCGAGTCGATCGGCGCAGCTGGCTCGGGTCGAGCCGCTCCGAGGCGGTGAGTCACATGCTCTTCGCGGCTGGCAGGCAGGGGAGGTCGCGGTGGTTCGCCACCCATCCGCCGCTCGCGCTGCGGATTCGCACTCTGGTCCCGAGCTTCGTCATGGGCGACCTGGTGCCTCGGCTCCCGGGCGCCCTGGCGAGCGGCTCGGTCGACGAGGAGTCCTCGGCCTCGCCGCTGGCGTCGGCGGGCGCGGCGGCGTCGGCGGCTCGGGTCGACCCGGACGAGGTCGTGCGAAGCGTCGGCAGGCCCGGCGCCGAGCACCTGGAGTGGGCGCGCAGCTGGCTCGAGGAGCTCCCGAAGGCCCTTCGCGATGCCGCCTCGAGCGTCGAGGCTGCGCCTTCACTGGTGTGCGCACTCCTGCTCTCCGAGCGAGAGAGGATCCGAGCCGGGCAGCTCGAACGGGTCGCGCGGCACCTCGGAGAGAGAGCCTCCAGCCTGGTGCAGACGCTGGCCCTGGCGATCGCCGCGGAGCGACCGTCCCGTCGGCTCCCGCTGATCGACCTCGCTCTCCCCGCGGTTCGGGCCGGGGCGCCCCGGACTCGGGCGAGCCTACAGGCTCTGGTCCGGGAGCTGATCGATGCCGATGGCGAGGTCAGCCTCTTCGAGTTCGCCCTGGGCCACCGGCTCCAGGGCGCCCTCGAGGAGATCGGCTCCGCATCCGGCGCGCCCGCGAGGCCCCGGAGACGTGTGACCCTCTCGCGGCGTCGGCCCGAGGTGGAGAGGCTCGTGGCGCGGCTCGCCCATCTGGGATCGGCCCATCCCGCGGCCGCCGCCGCCGCCTACGCTGCAGGCGTGGCTCGCCTGCCGAGGGCCGAGTGGTCCGGCTACCGGACCCCGGACGAGAGCCTCGCGTCCCTCGAGGGGGATCTCCGGCGGCTCGACGACCTCGTCGGGGTTCACAAGCAGCGGGTGATCGGAGCGGTCGCCGCGGCGATCGTCCACGACGGCCGGATCACGCTCCCCGAGGCCGAGCTGCTCGCTGCCCTGTGCGCGGCCCTTCACAGTCCGCTGCCGGCGCTGGTCACCCAGCGGTAGCGGGGCTTCGAGACCCGCTCCCGGCCCGCTTTGGGCTAGCATCCGCGCATGCCTGAAGTTCGCGAGCTCTACAGGGAAGCCTTCCAGGCCTTCGCCCGGGGGAAGCACGAGGCGGCGATCGCCGGCTACCGGAAGGTTCTGGAGATCGATCCACAGTTCGGACTGGCGTGGCAGGGTCTCGCCGAGGCGGAGTCCCGCCGGGGAGACATGGCGGCGGCGATCGAGGCGATCCGGCACGCGATCGAGGCCGATCCCTCGGAGTCCCTCTACTACACCAGTCTTTCTCGCTTCTACCAGGCGAGCGGTCAGATTCCCGAGGCGGAGGAGGCCGCGGCCCAGGCGATGAGGCTGCAGGCTCGTGAGCCGCTCTAGCCCCCACGGAGGCCGCGGGGTCTAGCAGGCATGGTCGGCTGGGCCCTGGCCACGGTGCTGGTGGGGGTCGTTCACGTCCATCACGCGCCCTCGCACGACTCCGAGGCGCCCTTCGAGGCAGTGGTCGCGGCTGCACACGAGGCCCGGCTCGACTTCGTGGTCTTGACCGAGCACTCGGACCGGAAGCGAGATGGACCGCTCCCGGCCGCCGAGCGTGCCGGGCTCTACACCGCGCCGGACGGCCATCGCCTGCGGGTTCTGGTCGGAGCCGAGTTCGCGACCCGCTCGGGGCATCTGCTCGGTCTCCAGATCCCCCGTGCCTACGCGAGCGAGGACGTGTCCGCGCGCGCGCTGATCGAGCGGATCCATCGCGATGGAGGTTTCGCCGTGGTTGCGCATCCAGAGAGCCACGGAGGCTGGCACGACTGGGAGGCGCCCTTCGACGGGGTCGAGATCGAGAACATGGCGTCGGACTTCGCGCGCCAGCTGGGGCCGCTCCTTCCGCTGCGCCTGCTCCGCTACTGGCTGAACCGGGATGCGGCGCTCGACCGGATGCTCCGCCGACCGACCCGCGAGCTGGAGCGCTACGAAGCGCTGCTCCAGGGCGGTCGCGAGGTCGTCGCACTAGCGGGAGCCGACGCCCATCGCAACGTCCGCGTGCTCGGCGTGCAGCTCGACCCCTACCGGCTCTCGTTCACGAGCGTCCAGATGCGCTGCCCCGAGGGTCCCCTCACAGCGGACTCCATCTGGGCCGCGCTGCGGCAGGGTCGCTGCGCCGTCCACTGGCGAATTCGCGACGGCCGGAGGGGTGCGGCGCGGCGGGTCGTGTTTCCGTCGGGCCACACGGAGCTCTGGCTGGGTGGCGACGACGAGATCCTCGAGGTCCAGAATCCGCGCGCGCGCGAACCCGGGCCAGCCGCACCCGGCGCCGCGCCGTGAGGGCTTCCTATACTCCTCGCGTGCCGGAGTCGGGAGCCGGGTTGTGCTTCGAGTGCACGCAGTGCGGTCACTGCTGCAAGACGCGCGGCGAGTACGCCTACGTGTACCTGAATCGGCGAGAGGCGCGCGCGCTGGCCCGGCACCTGGAGCTGACGTTGGCCGAGTTCTATCGCCGCCACTCCTTCGTCGACGAGGACGGCTGGCGCCAGCTGCGCTTCGAGGGGGGCCGCTGCACCTTCTTGAGCTCGGAGGGACGCTGCAGCGTCTACGCTGCGCGCCCCGTGCAGTGCAGGACCTTTCCCTTCTGGCCCGAGTTCGTCGACGACGGAGAGTGGACCGAGGAGGTTCGCGAGCTCTGCGAGGGGATCGGCCGCGGGCGCCGCTTTACACTGCACGAGGCGGAGGAGCGGATGCTCGAGTTTCTCGACTCCGAGCGCGAGTGATCGCCTCAGCGAGAGCCGGGGGAGGGCCGGCCCCGCGGAGCCACGGGGAACGATCGCTCGCTGGGGGTCGACCCCCGTGGATAGAGCGCCCGCACCCGCTCCGGAATGCGTCTCGGGGTCGCCGAGCGTGTCGAGGGATCGCCCGAGCCCGCCCGCTCGAGGAAGCCGGGCTCCAGCGCGATCGCGGCCCCGATCGTTCGCTCGAGGCCCACCCGGACCTCGTGGCGAGGCTCGCCGGGGCTCGTGGCCGCGCTCACTGCAGGAAGCAGGCAGCCGACCAGCAGGATCGCCCACCCGCCCGATCCGATCCGCAGGCGCAGAGTCCGCATGCCCGAAGAGTGGCGTCCGGGTCGGGGAGGTGGCGACCCGGGTCCGGCGCACGCTTGCCGGACCGCTTTCTCGGGCCCTCCGGGGGTCGCACCTCCGGCTGCTAAGCTCGCTCTCCTATGGCGAATCGGCGTCAGCGGCCGACCGACACCTCCTGGGAAGGAGTGGCGGAGTGGTACCGGGAGCTCTCGGGTCGCCGGGGACCCGAGCTGGTGAGCCGGGTGCTCCATCCCGAGATCCTGCGCATGCTCGGCCGCGTGCGCGGACGGAGCGTGCTGGACGTGGGCTGCGGCCCCGGCGCCTGGGCGCGGCTCCTCGCCTACCGGGGGGCGCAGGTCGTGGGGGTCGACGCGTCTCCTCAGATGGTCGAGCTGGCCTCGCGCGACGCCGAGGCCGCCGGACTGGAGCCCGGGCCTCGCTTCGTCTCTGCGGACGCCGCCAAGCTCGGGGCCCTGCCCCGCGGGCCCTTCGACATCGCCACGCTGGTGCTCTCGCTGCAGAACATGGAGCGACCCGAGCCGGTCCTGCGAAACGTCGCGCGCAGCCTGCGCCGCGGGGGGAGGCTGGCCGTCGCGCTCAACCACCCGTGCTTTCGCAACCCCGGCGTCGCTCACTGGGGGTGGGACGCGGCACGGCAGACCCAGTTCCGGCGCATCGAGTCCTACCGCAGCGAGCGGCGCGTCGAGATCCAGATCCATCCGGGACGCGATCCGGGGGTCACCCGGCCCTCGTTCCACTGGTCCCTCGAGCGTCTCTTCGGCGCCCTGCGCGCGGCGGGCTTCGTGGTGCTGGACCTCTCGGAGCCGGTCAGCGATCGAGTCTCGAGCGGCGGACGTGCCGAGGCCGAGAATCGCGCTCGGCGTGAGATCCCGCTCTTCGTGGTGCTTCTCGCCGAGCGCTCTCGGGAGCCCCGGCGTCGCGGCCGGCCCCGCCGAGGCAGCGCCGGGATCGAGCCGCGACGAGCCCGCGGGGGAGCCACCGACGGAGGATCCAGCGGTGGGATCGCCAGGAGACACTCGATGCCGCGCGGCTGTAGCGCGCGATTCTCGGAGGGGAGGCCATGAAGATCACACGCCGTGAGCTCCTGGTGGGAGTGGGCGCCGCGTCCGCCTGGCTCGCGATACCGAGGCTTCGGGCGCGCGCGTCGGACGGCTGGGCGCTTCCGGAGGTCACGCGACGAGCGCTACGTGCGAGTCCCTTCGTCTACGTCTCTCCGCTCCGCTCGGACGGGAGCGAGAGCACCTGCCACGCGGAGGTCTGGTACTTCTGGGATGGGGATGCGGTCGTTCTCTCGACGTCGGCGAAGACCTGGAAGGCGCGCGCGCGGGCGTCGGGCCTCGAGCGAGCCCGCCTCTGGGTCGGCGACCGGGGTCGCGGACAGAAGGGCCCATCCGGTTCCTTCCGCGAGGCTCCGACCTTCCTGGCGAGGGTCACCCTCGACACCGACGATGCGGTCTTCGAGCGTCTGCTCTCTGCCTACGCGCGGCGCTACCCGAAGGAGTGGGGGAAGTGGGAGCCTCGCTTCCGGTCGGGACGCCTGGACGGCACGCGAGTCACGCTCCGCTACACCCCGATCGGCCCCTGACCCCGGGCTCGGGGAGGGCCGGGCCCGCAGCGCGCCTCTCAGCGCGGCTCGGGGCCGGAGTCTCCCGACCGCGCCCAGTCTTGGACGAGGGCGACGTCTGCCTCCGACAGCCTCGCCTCGGGGTGGAGTGGCAGGTAGTAGGGGAGAGGCATCTCTCCATCTTTCAGGACACCCCGGATCTCCTTGCGGGCGTGCCGGCGATCCTCATCGTCGTAGCGGTCCCAGGTCGAGAAGTTCATGTGGCGACGAGCTTCATGGACGTCGTACGCGACGAGCCACGATACGGGGGCCACGCGGGAGTACCACGGCCAGCGGGTCAAGTTGGAGTGGCAGTCGTAGCACGAGCGTCGGAGCACCTGCAGCACCGGCTGCGGAGCCGAGATCTCCAGGGTGACGGGTGGGTTGTCGCGATCCACGGGGATCCATTGGATTGCGACGCCCAGGGCTCCGGCTCCGATCAGAACGCGTCTCCATCGCATGGCCCGATAAGCTGGGGTTGCGCCGGGGATCTCGCCCGCCGCCGCTGGCGACCGCGAGATCTCCGGCGCTCGCCTCGGCTCAGGCGTTCTCGGGGGCGGCCGCGGCCGCGCTCGGCCCTCGAGCCGGCGCCCGCGCGGCCGCTGCGGCGCCGTGCGCCGCCTCGAAGAGCCCGCCTCCCGCGATCGGCAGGTCGTAGGCGTGCATTCCATGCTCGCCCAGATCGAGCCCCTCGAGCTCCTCCGCCTCGGAGACCCGGAGGCCCATCAGGGCCCGGATTCCCAGGAAGAGCGCCCCCGAGCAGATGACCGTGAAGGCCCCGTAGGCGGCGATGCCCACCACCTGGTGCAGGAGCTGAGCGATCCCTGCCTTGGCCCCGACCAGGCCCACTGCGAGGGTGCCCCAGATCCCACAGACCAGGTGGACGGAGATGGCGCCGACGGGGTCGTCGATCTGGATGCGATCGACGAGGAGGACCGAGAAGACCACCAGGACTCCCGCCACGGTCCCGATCAGGATCGATGATCCCATGGCCATCTGATCGGCTCCGGCGGTGATGCCGACCAGCCCGGCGAGAATGCCGTTCAGGGCCATCGTCAGGTCGGGCTTGCCGCTCACCCACTGGGAGGTGAACGAGGCGGCGACGCCACCGGCCGCCGCGGCCAGGCAGGTCGTGACCAGGGTGAGCGAGACCGCCGCGGGGTCGGCGTTGAGGACGGAGCCTCCGTTGAACCCGAACCAGCCCAGCCAGAGCAGGAAGACCCCGACCGTCGCCATCGGGAGGTTGCTGCCTGGCATCGGCTGCACGCGGCCGGCCGCGTACTTGCCGATGCGTGGGCCGAGGATCAGCGCGCCCATGAGCGCTCCCCAGCCTCCGACCGAGTGCACCAGGGTCGAGCCCGCGAAGTCGTAGAAGCCGAGCTGATCCAGCCAGCCTCCGCCCCACTTCCACGACCCCGCGATGGTGTAGACGAAGGCCACGAAGAGCGTGGAGAAGACCATGAACGACGACAGCTTGATCCGCTCGGCCACGGCCCCCGAGACGATCGTCGCGGCGGTCGCAGCGAACATCGCCTGGAAGAGGAAGTCGGTCCAGTAGGTGTAGTTTCCGTCGGCGTAGGCGGTGGTCAGATCGGCGGCGCCCGGGAGCAGGCCGAAGCCCGCGAACCCGAGGATCCCGTTGAACTCGCCCGGGTACATCAGGTTGAAGCCGCAGACTGCGTACGTGAGGATGCCCGTGCAGACGATGAAGGTGTTCTTGAACAGGATGTTCGTCGTGTTCTTGGCGCGAGCCAGGCCGCTCTCGAGCGTGGCGAACCCGAGGTGCATCACGAAGACCAGCGCGGCTGCGATCATCATCCAGAGGTTGTTGACCGCGAACATCGCGGGGGAGAGGGTCCCCTCTGCATGCGCGGGTCCAGGGATCAGCGCGCCCAGCAGGGCGAGGGGTGCGAGCCAGACCAATTTCATGCGTCCCTCCTTGCGAATCGCGTCGCGGGTACGGGTTCTCGAGGCCGTGCAGAGCAACTCCCGTGCCGCCCTCTCCCGCCCCTCGCGGGCGCGCTCGGCTTCTCGCTGCGTCGAATACGGGCAGCAAATGCCGAGATCGGAGGCAGCTCAGGCCTCGCGGTAGGCGAGGGCCTCGGCCACGTGGCTGCGCTCGATCGGTCTCGAGGCGGCGAGGTCCGCAATCGTGCGCGCCACCCGCATCGCCCGGGCGACTCCGCGCAGCGAGAGCCCCAGGCCGTCGACCGCTCGCTCGAGCAGGCGCCGTCCCTCGGGGTCGAGGGCGCGGGCAAGCTCCAGGGGACCTGCGGGCAAGGCGGGGGCTTCGCCGGCCCCGCCTCGCGCGCGCGCGAAGTCACGCGCCGCCTCGATGCGGCTTCGCACGCGCGCCGAGGGCTCGGAGGCGCCCCCCTTCGCAAGCTCCCGCCACTCGACTCGCGGGACCGAGACGCGAAGGTCGATCCGATCCAGCAGCGGGCCGGAGAGCCGAGCCCGGTAGCGCCGGATCTGGGCCTCCTCGCAGCTGCACTCGTGGAGCGCGTCTCCGCGGTAGCCGCAGGGACAGGGGTTGCGGGCGACGATCCACTGGAATCGGGCGGGCAGGCGCAGGGCGCCGCGTGCGCGCACCAGGCGAATCTCGCCCTCCTCGAGCGGCTGGCGGAGCGCCTCGAGGGTTCCGCGGCGGAACTCCGGGAGCTCGTCCAGGAAGAGCACGCCCCGATGGGCGAGGGAGATCTCACCCGGCCGGAGCGGCTGGCCCCCTCCCAGCATTCCGGCGTCCGAGACGGAGTGGTGGGGCGCGCGGAAGGGCGGACGGACGATCAGCCCGGCGCCGCCGACGCTGCTCGCTCCCGCGATGCCGTGGATGCGCGTGACCTCGAGCGCCGCCTCGAAGTCCAGATCGGGAAGGAGCCCCGGGAGACGCCGGGCGAGCAGGGTCTTGCCGCTGCCCGGTGGTCCCACGAGCGCCAGGTTGTGCCCCCCTGCGGCCGCGATCTCGAGCGCCCGCCGGGCGCGCTCCTGGCCGCGAACCTCGGACAGGTCCGGCGCCGCCGCCGCCGCCGCGGGCGTGGCGGCGGCGCGCCGACCGACCTCGAGCGGGGCGCCGCCCCGGAGCCACTCGACCGCGTCACCCAGTCGCGCCGCCCCGAGGCTCCGGAGCCGGGGGCAGACCGCCGCCTCGTCGACGCACTCCGCGGCCACCACGGCCTGGTCGATGGCTGCGCCGGCCGTCGACACCAGCGCGAGGGTGCCGGCGACACGGCGCACCCTGCCATCGAGACCCAGCTCGCCCACGAAGAGGGTCCGGTCGAGCCGGGCTGGATCCACCGTGAGACGGGTGGCCGCGATCGCCACGGCGACGGCCAGGTCGAGGCCCGCGCCCGACTTTGGCACGTCGGTCGGTGCCAGGTTGACCGTCACCCGCCCCGGAGGAAACTCGAGCCCCGCCTGGCGGAACGCCGCGCGGATGCGGTCCCGGCCCTCTGCGACGACGCGATCGCCCCTGCCCACGATGTGGAAGGCCGGCAGCCCGCGGCCGGAGTCCACCTCGACCCGGACCGAGATCCCCTCGACCCCTTGCAGCGTCGCGCCGCAGGTGCGAACCAGCATCCAGCGCTCCACCGGGACCGGTGGCAGAGACATGGGGAGGCGCCCGAAGATGCCGTGCCGGGGTCGAGCTGTCGAGCGGACCCTCGGGGCCGCGCTGCTCGCGGTCTCGATCAGCGGCGCCCTGGGCTGTGACGCGTCTCCCCCGCCCCGGGCCAGCTCGGCCGCACGCCCGCCCTCCGGCTTCGACGGCGATCGCGCCTTCGCGGACCTGGCGGACCTGGTGGCACTCGGTCCGCGCCCCGCAGGGTCTGCCGCCGCCGCCGCTGCGCGGACCCTGATCGCGGAGCGCCTGCGGCAGGTGGGCTGGCGGGTCGAGCGGCGACCCTTCCAGGTCCGCGGCCCGGGCGGCCGAGCCGTGCCCATGGTCAACCTCGTGGCGCGACTCGAGGGAGCCGTTGCGGCCGAGCCCGGTCGGGGGAAAGCGGCACCCCCGCGACTGCTGCTGCTGACCCACTACGACACCAAGCGGATCCCCGGGATCCGCTTCGTGGGTGCGAACGACGGCGCCTCGGGGGTCGCGCTCCTGCTCGAGCTGGCTCGCCAGCTCTCGCGGCGGCCGCCTCCGTTCGAGGTCTGGATGCTCTTCTGCGACGGAGAGGAGGCGTTCGGAGCCGACATCACCGCGTCGGACGGCCTCTACGGCAGCCGGGAGCTCGCGAGGTCGCTCGCGGAGCAGGGGGAGCTCGATCGGGTGCAGGCGCTCCTGCTGATCGACATGGTGGGAGACCGCGACCTGAACCTGGCGACGGACCGGGGCTCGTCTCGGGTCCTGCGGGAGCAGCTCCTCGCGGCGGCCCGCGCGCTGGGTCTGGAAGGGGTGATCGACCCGCGAGAGACGGTGGCGCTCGTCGACGACCACACCCCCTTCGTGGAGCGGGGAGTGTCCCCGGTGCTCGCCCTGATCGACTTCCAGTTCGGCAGCCGCTCCACCCCCGGTCCCTACTGGCACACCGCTCGAGACGACCTGGACTCCGTGTCTGCAGAGAGCCTGAATAGCGTCGGCGCGCTGGTCGTCGAATGGATCGAGCGCCTGGGTCGATGAGGGTCGCTCTTGCGCTGCGATTCCGGTCGGCCTCCGTGTCGCCGCGTATTGTCGCGTAGGGGAAGGGTTGCCCACCGAGGCTGCGCTATATTCCACTCGCCCCTCGTCGCTCGTCCCTGGTCCCGATCGCCGGGACGGCTCGGGACGGGCCGGACGGGCCGGGACGCAAGGGGGACACGCATGCGATCCACTCGATTCGGACCGCTGGCCGCGAGCGCACTGCTGATCGCCGGGCTGCTCGGATGCCAGACGCAGGGGACCATCCTCGACAGCAAGGCGGCGAAGGGCACCCTGCTCGGTAGCCTCGCCGGTGCCGCCGCCGGCGCCGCGATCGGCGGTTCCGGGCACCGTACGGGCGGAGCTCTGATCGGTGCCGCGACCGGCGCGCTCGCGGGCGGCCTGATCGGGAGCTACCTGGACAAGCAGGCTCAGGAGCTCGATGCGATTCCGGGCGCAGAGGTTCAACGGCGCAACGACTCGCTGCTCGTGAACTTCGAGTCGTCGCTGCTCTTCGACACCGGCTCGGCTCGGCTCAACGCGGGCGCATTCGATCGGCTGCGCTCGCTCGCCGCGACCTTGAACCGCTATCCCGAGAGCGACATCGTGATCAAGGGCCACACCGACAGCCAGGGGACCGAGGAGTACAACCAGACCCTGTCGGAGCGGCGCGCGGACGGCGTGCGGAACTTCCTGATCGCCGAGGGGGTGGCCCCCTCGCGGATCACCGCGATCGGCTTCGGCGAGACCCTGCCCGTCGCGAGCAATACGACCGCCGCGGGGCGGCAGCAGAATCGCCGCGTGGAGGTCGAGATCCGGCCGCACGAGGACGTGCTCCGCAGTGGCCAGCGGGGCGGCTCGGGAGACGGCCGCGGCTACTAGCAACTCACGCGCTAAGGTCGCGGCCTCGCTGCTCCGATCAGCCTCTCGGATGAACTCCATGCGCTCCGGGACCCGGCTCGTCTGGCCGCTGCTCGCGGGCGCCCTGCTGCTCGTCCTCGGGGGGGCACTGCCGGCCCGTGCCAGATCCCCGGAGGTCCGGATCCGGATCGATGAGCCCACCCCGGGAGCCGTCGTGCGCGGGCGGACCGACATGGCGCCCCTGTCCGGCGTCGCCTCCGCGGACGGTGCCCGTCCGGCGCGCTTCGACGTGATGCTCGTCGTCGATGTCTCGGGCTCGACCGAGTACCCGAGCGGCGCCGATGTGGACGGGGACGGCGAGGTCGGGGAGCAGCGCTCGTCCCTGATGGCGGCCCTCCCAGGCACGAAGAACACGGACCCGGACGACTCGGTGCTGGCGGCCGAGGTCCAGGCCTCCAATGCGTTGATCGCCAGCTTGAACCGCGCGCGCGTCCGGGTCGGGGTCATCAGCTTCTCGGGCGAGGTGGACCCGTCGACCGGCCGAAGGCGCTCGCCCGACCAGCAGGATGCCACGCTGGAGCAGGCGCTCACCGGGGACTTCGCCGCTGCCCGGCGGGCGCTCGAGGCGGTTCGTCTGCGCGGAGCTAGCGGCGGTACGGACATGGAGGCGGGTCTCAAGCTGGCCCTGCGCGAGCTCGCGGGCCTGCCGGGGTCCGTCTCGATGCCCGATCCGCACGCGCGAAAGGTCATTCTGCTGCTGACGGACGGAAAGCCCTCGCTTCCCTATGGGCTTGCGAACGAGGAGGACCAGGCCGATATCGAGGCCGTGGTCGACGCCGCCGCGCTCGCCAAGACCGCGGGCATTACCATCAACTCCTACGGCCTGGGGCCGGTCGCCATCGACTACCCGATTGCGGCGACCGAGATGGCGCGAGTGACCGGGGGTGTCTACACGCCGGTGCGCCGTCCGGGCGACATCGTGTCGCTGCTCTCGGGCGTCACCTTCGCCGACGTCGAGGATGTGGTCGCGGTCAACCTGACGATTGGAGAGATGGCCCAGCCGAGCGACATCGAGCTGCTCCCGGACGGCTCCTTCAGCGGCTTCGTGCCAGTCACCCAGGGTCGCAATCGCATCCGCGTCTCGGCGCTCGCCTCGGACGGGTCCCGGGGCTCGACCGAGTTCGAGATCGACTTTCGTCACCAGGAGCTGACGGATGCGGAGCTCCAGGCAGAGCTCGAGCGCATCCGCCGTCGCAACCGCGAGCTCCAGATGGTGATGGAGCGCAAGCGGCAGCAGGAGTTCCGGAAGCGCGAACGCGAACGCATGCTCGAGATCCAGGTCGAAGACGAGGGGGACAAGAAATGAGCCGGATCATCCTTGTGGGCTTCCTGATGCTGGCACCCGGCGTGCCGATCGGGACCGCCGCGGCCCAGCAGGCGACCTCTGCCCCAGCCGGGGTATCGAAGCCCCCCGCGGAGTCGGGATCCGAGGCCGGCTCCCCCGGGGCAGGCAGTAGGCCGCAGGCCGACGCCGACCAGGAGGAGTCCCGAACTCTGGGAGACTGGTACGCGCTCGGGGGCTGGGTCATGCACCTGCTCGTGGCCTGCTCCGTCCTGGCGTTGGCGCTGGCGCTCGAGCGCCTCTGGGTGACGCGCCGGCGCCGCGTCATCTCGCGCAGCTTCCTGGCCAAGATCCGCGAGCCCTGGCAGCGCCGGGACCTTCGCAAGGTGCTCGAGTACTGCCACGAGAGCGATACGGCGATCGCGCGGGTGCTCCGCGTCGGGCTGATGCACCTGAACCTGGGTCTCGCGCAGTCCGAGGACGCGATCGAGGGTCAGTGCCTGCACGAGACCTCGATTCTCCGCCGCAACCTGCCCCTGCTGGGGGCGCTGGGAAACATCGCGACCATGCTGGGCCTCTTCGGGACGGTGCTCGGGATGATCGAGTCCTTCGACCTGATCGCGAAGACCGGGACCGGGGACGCGCGCGTCGTCGCGGGCGGGATCTTCACGGCGCTCGTCACCACGGCCGCGGGGCTGATGGTGGGAATCCCCACCGTCCTCACCCACGCCTTCCTGCGCCGGCGGGTGGACGTGCTGGAGATCGAGCTCTCCGAGGTCTCGGTGCGCCTGCTCGAGGATCTCGTGGAGGAGGGGACCGCGGTCCCGAGCCCGGAGGCACCGCCCGCGAAGGCGGATCTCGCTCCGCAGGGGGCCTGAACATGCGGCGGCGATCGGAGAGCACCGAGGAGGCGTCGCTCAGCATGACGCCGCTGATCGACGTCGTGCTCCTGCTGCTGATCTTCTACGTGGTCACGACGGCCTTCGCAGAGCGCGAGATCGAGCTGCAGCTTCCCGACTCCCAGTCGTCGCAGGTGCCCAAGGAGAAGAAGAAGTACGTCGTCGAGCTCGGAGCCGACGGGAGGCTGGCACTGAACGGAGAGATCATCACCGTCCAGGGCTTCGACGTCGCGATCGGCGAGGCCGCCAAGGCCGATGAGATCCGTGCGGTCGAGATTCGCGCGGACCGGAAGGTCTACCACGGCCGCGTCGTCGAGATCCTCGGAATCGTCAAGAAACACGGCGTCGACAATGTGGGGATCGCCGTGAACCAGGCCGAGGGATACGAGTGACTCTGGGCCGGAAGGCCTACCGCAGCAGCAGATCCGGGTCCTCGACCTCCTTGCGGACCAGCTTGCCCTTCTTGTAGTAGGACTTCACGTCGACGACCCCGTCGGAGTTGACGTCCTCTTCCTTGCGAGCCAGGAGCGGGTGGGCCGGGTCCTTGCCCTCGTAGAACTCCCACACGTCGGGCTTGCCGTCGCCATCCGTATCCTTCTCGATCCGCACCGGTGCCCGGCCCTGCGCATCGTAGAAGATCGTGAAATCCATGCGGCCGTCGCGATCCTGATCGGAACGCTCCAGGGTGCGCACGCGTCCCTGGTACTCGACGCGGCGATCGATCCGGCCGTCGTTGTCGGTATCGTGCTCCTCCAGCGCGAGCAGGCCGTCGCGGTAGGTGCGGAAGTCGTCCCGCTTGCCGTCGTAGTCGCGATCGATCTCCTCGCGGACGGCGCGCCCGCCCTCGTAGTGGATCCAGTGGTCGGGAATGCCGTCTGCGTTCGTGTCCTCGCTCCGGTCGCGGATTACCCCGTTCGAGTAGACGTTGTACGCATCGAGGAGGCCGTCGTAGTCCGTATCTTCGGCCCGGCTCACGACCCGCCCCGTCTTCTCGTCGATCTGGATCTCGATCTCGCTGTGGCCGTCGCGGTCGGCGTCGAGCGTCTTGGTGATGCGGTGGGTCTTGGGGTTCCTCGAGACGTCGAAGATCGAATCCGGAATCTTGCGCTCGTAGGGTGCGGCGGGGGCGGCGAGGGGATCGCTGGGCTGGGACTCCAGGCGCTCCTTCTCCTCCTTCTTGACGGAGTCGAGCACCTTCTCCTGCTGGTCGATCGCCGAGAGCAGCTCCTCCTGGCGTCGCAGCTGTGCCTCGATCTCGCTCTCGAGCTCGTCGGAGCGCGCCACCTCGTCATCCAGCTCGTCGTCGAGCGGATCGGTGGCGGCGGTGCGACCCGGTGCGCCCGTCTGGGAGCCGCCCGTGCGCGAGGGGCGGCCATCGAAGGGAACGTCGCCCGTGATCACGCCATAGATCGCGAAGACCACGGCTCCCGCTGCCGCGCCGTAGGGCCCGCCGATCTGGCCTCCGACCACCGTCCCCACGACCAGGCTCTCCAGGGCGCTCCGGGCCCTTCCGCCCACTGCGGAGCCGACCGAGCGCTGGGCCTGGGGGGGCGGGGAGTCGACCTTCCCGGTTGCGACGGGCTTCCCGTCCGCGGCCGGGGAATCCGCGGCCGGGGGATCCGCCGCCGACGGGTCCGAGGACGCAGAGTCCACGGGGTCGCCGGGAAGGCTCGACGCCGTCGGGCTGCCCGCCGGCGGGTCTGACGGGACGCTGGATCCGGCCCCCGTCACGCAGGCGAGGGATCCTGCCAGCAGCGCCACCAGGGCTGCTCTCGGGAGCGCCCAGCTCGCTCGGGTTCGGATCATCCCGCCTCCCTCGCTCCAGAGTCTACCAGACCGTCCACCCCGTCTCTTGCGCTCAGCGCTTCCAGAAGTCGCTGAATCCCGTGCACCCGATCCTATCGAAGCGCTCCGTCGAGGGGGGCTCGCTGTGATCGACGGGCAGCGGCTTGTCCGATACGACGTCGAAACGCGAGTCGATGGAGCCGTCGAAGTCCGTGTCCTCGTCTTGGATCGTGGCCTGGCCGCCCGAATAGGTGATCCAGACGTCGGGGCGATGGTCGGCGTTGGTGTCCGCATCCAGCCGGGACAGCTCCCCCCCCTCGTAGACCTGCCGGCGGTCTGCGTATCCGTCGTGGGGCTTGAGGGCGTCTTCGAACACGCGGGTGGGCTGGCCGCCCGACATCTCGATGCGCTGCCGGGGCGTGCAGCGGAACACCGGCGTCCCCGAGGCGTCGAACCGGGTCAGGCGGTCCGGGAGGCGGTTGCAGTTCGTATCCTCCTCCTGCGCCACGATGTGCTCGCCCGTCTCGTCGAAGAGGAAGAGGATGTTCGGGTACTTGCAACGCCCGCGGGACTCGGCCTGGCGCACCTTGATGTCGCCCGAGTAGTACTCCCAGAGGTCGAGGATTCCGTTGGCGTTGGTGTCCACCTCGCGCCGCACCAGCTTGCCCCCCTCCAGGTACGAGAACGTATCGTACTTGCAGTCTCCATCGGTGTCGGCCAGATCCTCCTTGAGTTCGCCGGTTTCCGAGAGCTTCTGCTCGTGGTCGAGGCAGCCGTCCCCCGTCGTGTCCTCGCGAACCTCGCGAGGCTCCCCCGCCACGAAGCGGGTGACCCGGTTCGGGGTCCCGTCGCCGTCCGGATCCTCGATCTGCTCGATGGGCTCTTCGCCTCGGTAGGTGACGGTCAGATCGATCGCTCCATCGAAGTCCCGATCCTGGCGCTTGCGGCTGACCTTGCCGTCCGGCGTGAGCTCCAGCCACTCGTCGGTCTTGCCGTCCGCATTCGTGTCGAGCTGCTGCTCGGTCTGGACTCCGTCCTTCAAGGACACGAGGGTGTCGTAGCGTCCATCCCCGCTGGTGTCGCGCTCCACCCGTACCGGGTCGTCCCCACCGCCCGCGAAGTACGAGACCTGGTCCGGCCGGCCATCGCCGTCTTCATCGGACTCGACGCGGGTGCGCTTGCCCTTCTCGAAGTAGCTGACCGTCTCGAACGTTCCGTCGAAGTCGGTATCGGCCTCCTGGCGGACCAGCACATCCCGCTCGAAGAAGGAGCGGATGTCGACCTTTCCGTCGTGGTTGTCATCCTGCTCCTGGCGCTGCTTCGCTCCCGAGCGGTAGTACACGACCGTGTCGAAGGCGCCGTCGCCGTTCGAGTCGGCCTCGGTCCGACCCGGCTTCCCGTCCCGGTAGAACGTCACGTAGTCGTCGCGCCCGTCGAAGTCGCGGTCCTCCCGCAGCTCCTGCTCGATCCCATCCCGGTAGAGCTTGACCGCATCTGCTCTGCCGTCCCGGTTCGTATCGGCCCGGTCCCGTGCCGGCCGGCCCTGCGCGTCGAACTCGACCCACTGGTCGACCCGCCCGTCGGCGTCGGAGTCGTGCTCCTGGCGGGCCAGCTTTCCGTCCTCGAAGAAGCTGGTCGTATCGATCTTGCCGTCGCCGTCGGCATCCCGCTCCTCGCGAATCCGCAGCTTGCCGCTGGCGTCGTAGAAGGTGCGTCCCTCCACCACACCGTCGCCGTCGCGATCGAGCGCGACGACGGCGCGTTTGCCGGCCTTGTAGTCGATGCGGGTCTCGAAACGGCCGTCGTGATCCTCGTCCGCCTCATCGCTCAGAATCGTGCCGTCCGGCGCATAGCGCGCCCGATAGTCCTTCTTCCCGTCGTGGTTCCGGTCTTCCGCGAGTGTGTCGGGCTTCCCATTCCGGAAGCTCAGGATCCGGTCCGGCTCGCCGTTCGAGTCGGTATCGACCTCTTCGCGGGTCTTCACACCGTGTACGAAGTCGCTCCAGGAGTCGACGCGGCCGTCGGCATCGGTGTCCTCGAGGACCCGGGTCTGCTCTCCGGTCGCGGGGTCGAGGGTGATCCACAGGTCCGGTTTGCCGTCGCCGTTCGAGTCGCGCTCCTGCTTCTCGAGGCGTCCGTCCGCATAGAAGTTCCACAGGTCGACCGAATCGTTCCGGTCCTCGTCGATCTCCTGGCGGATCGGGATCCCCTTCTCGAGGATCTCGACGAAGTCCGGATCCCCGTCTCCGTCGAGATCCTGCTCCCTGCGAGCGGGCTTGCCCTTCGAGTAGTGGACGCGGAGGTCGAAGGCACCGTCTCCCGTCGTGTCCTCCCTCGAGTCGACGGGCGCATCTCCGTCGAAGGAGTACTTGGCGTCGACCCGGCCGTCGAAGTCCCGATCCTCGTCCTGCGAGACGCGCTGCCCGTCCTGGAACCGGGCCCAGGTGTCGACCTCGCCATCGTGGTTGGTGTCGCTCTCGCGCAGCGCCAGGACCTGGCCCTCGAAGTGATCGGTCAGATCGATCTTGCCGTCGCCGTTCGTATCGCGAGTCTGCAGGACCAGGGCATCGCCCTCGTAGCGACGGTAGGTATCGACGCGGCCGTCCCCGTCGCCATCGAGCTCCTCCCGCTCGCGCTGCCCCGCAGCGTCGTAGAAGACCGTCAGCTCGGGCTGTCCGTCGCCATTGGCATCCCGCTCCTGTCTCAGTCGGATGCCTCCGCGATAGAGAATCTGCGTCTCGAAGCGGCCGTCGGCGTCGGCGTCGAGCTCCTCCCGGGTGACGTCTTCCCCCTTGTAGAAGGTTCGGGTGTCGACCTGGCCGTCGCCGCTGGTATCCGAGTCGGTCTCGACGCGCTCGCCCCCGCGGTAGCGGATGGTGACGTCGAAGCGGCCGTCGTCGGTCGTGTCCTGTTCCTCGAGCACCTTGTTGCCCTGGGCGTCGAAGGTGGCGCGACTCTCGGGCAGGCCGTTCTCGTCCTCGTCGAGGACGATCTGCTTGACCACATCGTTCTCGAAAACCGTGATGCGGTTGAACTTGCCGTTGGCATCAGGGTCGTCGGTCTGGCGCTGGCGAGCTCCGTCCCGATACTCGAGCACACTGTCCGCGTAGCCATCGCCCGTCGTGTCCCGACCTCTCCGCACCGGACGTTCCTGGGCGTCGAGCTCGATCCACGTATCGACCTTGCCATTGTGCGAGCGGTCCTCTTCCTGGCGCACCAGATGATCGCCCTCGAAGAACTGCCAGAGATCGATGCGGCCGTCGAAGTCCCGGTCCTTCTCGATCCGGACCGGGCTCTTCGAGCCGGCAAAGTAGTCGGTCTGGTCCATGGTGCCGTCGCCGTTCGTATCGCGTTCGATCCGCGCCAGCGATCCGGTCTCTGGATCGTAGTAGGCCGTCGCCTTTCCCTTGGCGGACGCCAGGAGGGGCAGGCCTGCGGCGCAGACGAGAGCCGCGATCCAGGCGGCTCGGCGCATCAATCGCCGTAGGTGAAGGTGGCCGCGATGCCCTTGTCGATCAGGTACGAGATCTCCGGAGGCGGCGGCGGGAAGGGGCTGGCGTGACGGAAGGCCTGCACACAGGTCGTTCCCAGGTTGGGATCGTCGGTCCGCTTCTGCCGGATGTCGTGAGCCGAGCCGCCGCGATCGATCCGAAAGGACAGGGTCACGCGTCCAGCGGGGATGTCTTCCGGAATGCTCCAGCGCGTGTAGACGCGGTCGCGAATCATCTCCAGGTACGCCCGGCACTTCGGATCCTTCATGCAGTTCTTCTCCGAGGCACCGATCGAACCGCCGTCGTCCCCGCGGCGAAAGAGGTCGCTGTTGCCCGAGCGCAGCGCCGCGATCCTGGCGCCCTCCGCAGAGCCCTGGACGGTTACCGACGAGACGACTCCCTTGGCGGTGCTCGGTGCGGCGCGCTCGATCGCCTTGGGGTCGACGCGCGGCCCGGACGCGCGCTGCTTGCGAGGTCCGGCGCTCGGCGCGCCTCCGACATGGATCTGCCGGACGGTGGGGACGTGGGTCCGGACCTGCATCGGCTGGATCGGAGCCACGCGATCCGCGAAGACGCTGCTCCGCGCCACGGTGAGATCGCGCTGCTCGACCTGCCGCGGTGCCTCCGTGAGCCGGAGGGGGTCGAGGGTCTGCATCTTGAACTGGTCGAGACGCTCGACGGGCTGGACCTCCTTGATCTCTCGCCGGATCTCGCGGCGGCGTTCGACGCGCGTATCGATCCGGGTCTGCGCGATGACCTTCCGGCGCGGCTTCGGCGGCTCGGGCTGCTTCTCCTCCACCATCCGCACGATGACGGTCTCGTCCTTCTCGAAGACCGCGCCCACGATCGCGTCCCAGAACCAGAAGAGCGCGATCAGGTGCAGCGCGAGCGAGATGAGCAGGATCTGGCGCAGGGGCGAGTCCCGCTTGGGAGGCGCGAGGGGATCGTAGGGCGCGAACTGCGCCGTTCCCTGACCGAGGGTTCCCAGCTGGACCATCGCCCTTTCGATCCCCTTCCCCAAGTCTCTATTCGGTCGGACCCAGCCCTTCAATTTAGGCGGGGCGGGACGGATCTGTCAACCGGAGACGATGCGTAACTCTGCGACACTGAAGACTTTTCCTCGTTTCCAGAGCTCGGGACATCCGCTCCAGGGGGCCCCGGGACGACAGCGGTTGACGGCTGTGACGCGGCGCGCAAGAGTCTGGGTCGGGAAGGCGGTCCCTCGCTCGTCCGGCGGGGGCAAGGTCGGACGGCGCCTCGAGTCCCCTCCCTCCGGAGCCGACCAGATGAGGTGACCCGGCGGGAATCCGGCTGGTGCCGGGGGCCCTGTCCGGGTGGAACCGAGTTCGGAGGGCGATTGGGACTCACGCTGATCCAGCGAAGCACCGGGCAGCCCCGGCCGCGTCACCCGACGGTCGCGCTCGTCCTCGCTGGAGGAGCGGTCTCTGGAGGCGCCTTCAAGGTGGGGGGCCTCAAGGCGCTCGACGAGTTCCTGGGCGAACGGAAGGTCAACGAGTTCGACATCTACGTGGGTCTCTCTGCGGGCGCCTTCCTGGCCACCGCGCTGGCGGGCGGACTGACGCCGGACGAGACGATCGGCGTCCTCGACGGCAGCGCGTCGCGCTTCTCGCAGCTTCGACCGGTCGACTTCTACTACCCGAACCTGCGCGAGATGGTGCTTCGGCCGGCGCTCTGGGCCGCGCAGGTCGGGAGCTTCCTTCCGGGCCTGCTGCTCGACCTGGTCTCGGTGCTGCCGGATCTGCCGCGCCGCATGCGCTCGCCCCTCCGGCAGTTCGCAGCCGAGCCAACCTACACCCACCTGGAGCGTCTGCTGATGAGGCTGCTCGAGGAGGTCTCTCCGAAGCGCAGCCTGCCGTCACTGGGGAGCCTGGTTCCGTCGGGGTTCTTCGAGAACTCGGCCCTCGAGCGCTGGCTGGCGAAGAACATCGCCGGCATCGGCAGGCCGAACCACTTTGCGGAGCTCTATCGAGAGACGGGCCGGCAGCTCTTCATCACCGCCACCAACCTTGACACCGCGGAGCGGGTCGTCTTTGGCCCGGACCACGATCACGGGCTCTCGATCTCGCAGGCGGTCCAGGCCTCGAGCGCGCTGCCGGGCTTCTTTCGCCCGGCCCGCCTCAACGGCGTCGACTACGTCGATGGCGGGGTGCGGCGCACCGCGAACATCGATGTCGCGATCGAGCACGGCGCAGACCTGGTCATCTGCTACAACCCCTTCCGCCCGTTCCTCAACCCGGTCCGGGATGGCAAGGGGGGGCCTCGCTTTCTCTCCGGTCGGGGCGGGATCGCAGTCTTCAGCCAGGTCTTCCGGACGCTCCTGCACACGCGCCTGGCGCTCGGCCTGCAAGCGTATATGCACGATACCCGCTTCCGGGGCGACATCGTGGTGATCGAGGCCCGCGAGACGGATGAGGAGTTCTTCGACGTCAACCCGCTCGCCTTCTGGAAGCGATCCGCCGCCATCGAGCACGGCTACGACTCCGTGTACCGGACCCTCCTCGATCACGCCGGTGTCCTGGCTCCCGTTCTGGCCCGCTACGGGCTCGAGTTCCGTGTGCCCGAGCGCTCGCTGGGCAGACGGGCCAAAGAGTCCCCGGCTGCCTCGCCGAGGAGGCGCGACTGGAAGCTGGTCCGAGGTGGCCGGTCTGGATGAAACCCTTTTGATCTCCAGAGGTTAGGGATCGTCCCGCACACGCGTCCCTTGAGTTGTGACGCGTTGCATGCTAAATTGCGCTCCGCTCTCGAACCGAGCGGGGGTGCGCTTGCCGAACGCGCCCGACGCGCAGGGCTGCGGCCGCTGGGGCCCGCGGCGAGCGGGGGCCGCACTGGGCAGGAAAGGGTCCGGGCGGCGTCCGGGGACGCGGGCGCGGGCGTAGGGGTCGGAATGTGCTGGCCCGGAGTTGCGACGGGGAACGACCCACGCGGAAGATGTGCACTCTGATCGTACTCGATCGGGTCGTCCCGGGAGTTCCCCTGATTGCGGCATCGAACCGTGATGAGTACTTCTCGCGACCGGCAGCCCCCCCCGAGCGGATCGAGCCCCTGAATGGGGACTGCGCCGCCTTCGTCGCACCGAAGGACCTGGAGGCAGGGGGCAGCTGGATGGGAGTCAACGGTCATGGGCTCTTCGTGGGACTGACGAATCGGCCGAGCGACAGCCGGATTCCGTCGCGGCGCTCGCGCGGCCTGCTGGTCGTCGACGCGCTGCGCCGCCAGGATGCGCGCCAGGCCGCGGGCGAGGCGAGTCGTCTCGGGAGCGGCGCCTACAATCCCTTCAATCTCTACCTGGCGGATGGGCGGGAGAGCTTCGTGGTCGAGTCGGGGGAGCGGGGGACGCGGACCCGGGAGCTCGATCCGGGTCTCCATGTGCTCTGCAACCGCGATATCGACGATCGGGGGGTGGCGAAGATCGACCGGATCCACCGGGCCCTGGAGGCTCTCGATCGCTCGGCTCCGATCCGCAAGCTCCTCCGCGCGCTGGCGTCGCTGCTCGCCTCTCACGAGCCCGACGCGCCGCCTCTCGAGCGCGTGTGTGTGCACACCCCGGGCTACGGCACCCGCTCCTCGTCGGTCGTCGCCCTCGGGAAGGATCGCTGGCGGTACTGGTTCGCGGACGGCCCTCCGTGCGCGACGCCGTACCAGAACCTGACTGCGCTGCTGGACTCCCTCCAGCCGCCCACTCTGACCGCGAGGTAGACGACCCTTGAGACGAATCGGCAGCAACCTGCGTCCGGCGCAAGAGAAGCCCCACCGCAATCTTCGGAACATCATCCGCTATACCGATGACGAGAAGCCTCGCAACGACTATCCGCGCCGGATCGTGTCTCCGACTCTTCCGAAGGAGTGCTGCACGGACGAGAACCGGGAGATGATCGGGAACATCCGTGAGATCGACGGCTTCAAGTTCTGCTACAAGATCTGTACGGTCTGTGGTCATGCGGTTCGCTACTTCTACCCGGCCGTGAAGACCAACGACGAGGCCGTGCGGGAGTACCGGGCCTGGAAGCGCTACATGGCTCAGTAGCGCGGCAGGAGACCGCGTGTCGACATCGCGATCGCTCTGGAGGCACCTGCGGAACCTCCGAGAGGAGCTGCGATTCCTGAGCCTCCGCAAGCTGACTCACCTGGTGCTCGAGGAGTTCTCTCCGCGCCTGGGGATGGTGAGACTCCATCATCATCCGACCAAGCTCACCATCGAGTCGGGAAACGTCTGTGAGCTTCGCTGTCCCCTGTGCCCGACGGGACAGCGCGACCGAAGTGCCAGCAAGGGACTCCTGCCCTACGAGACCTTCGAGAAGATCCTCGATCAGATCGGTCGCGACCTGATCACGATCCGGCTCTACAACTGGGGAGAGCCACTGCTCAACAAGGACCTGGTGCGCATGTGCGAGCTCGCCTATCGCAGGCGGGTCTCGGTGAAGCTCTCGTCGCACCTGAACGGCCTGACCGAGGAGCTGGCCGTGGGTCTGCTGCGCGCCCGCGTGAAGAAGATCTACATCTCGGCGGACGGAGCGACCGCCGAGAGCTACGCGCAGTACCGGCGAGGTGGAGACTTCGAGAAGGTCCTCTCGAACATCCGCATGCTCGTTGCCAAGAAGCGGGAGCTCGGCAATACGTTCACGCGCGTCGTCTGGCTCTTCCATGTCTTCCACCACAACGAGCACGAGGTGGACCGCGCCCGCGAGCTCGCGCGCGAGCTCGGAGTCGAGCTGCAGCTCAACCGCGCGCGGACGGACATGGGCAAGGAGATCTTCGAGACCGTCGATGAGGCGCTCGAGCGCGATGGGCACTGGCTCCCACAAGAGGATGCCCTCTGCGCCTACGACCGCACGGCGAAGCACGCCCAGCGTGCGCCCATCTGCCACCTGCCCTGGCGCGATGCCGCGATCCACTGGGACGGGAGCGTGTTGGCGTGCTGCAGCGTCTACAGCGAGAGGTACGCCTACGGGAACATCCACGAGCGTGACTTCGACGAGATCTGGAACGGCGAGCTCTACCGCGAGGCCCGTCGCGAGATCCTGGGCCGGAGCCCGACCCGCGACACGATCTGCAAGACCTGCAAGCGCTCGGGCTACCTGTTCCTGTAGAGCGGAGCGCGAGACTCCGCCCGCGGCCGACGCCCGACCGCGCGGGGGTCTCTCGGGGCAATCCGGAAGGCCCGGGGGTCGCGCAGGCAAGGCCCCTGGGCGCCGGCTACCCACTCGGGCTCGCGTGTGAACTCCCCGTAGCCCTCAAACCGGGCCCGGGCTCGCGCCACCGCCCCGCGATCGCAGGACCCCTCGGGCCGAGGGGCTTCGAGCTCCAGGCCCTCGGGTCCGAGCCGGACGGGGCGCAGTGCCGGCAGGCCCAGCCGCTCGAGCTGGTGGGCCGCGATCCAGGCGGCGCGCGCCTGCCGGGCCGGAAGCGGGAGCCTCCAGGTGGCTCGCGTCTCGCGTCCGCGCACCGTCCAGACCCGTCCACGGCGCTCGAGCCGTCGGCCCTCGCGAAAGGCCGCGGCCGCAGCGCGGCGCGCATCGTGCGCCCGGACGTCGAAGAACGCGCGGCGGATCCGACTCCAGGCCGCGCGCCGGGCCGCGCGGCGGTCGGCCTCGCCCAGGTAGGCACCGAGAAGGCGCAGCCGGTCGGTCCGCGAGACCCCGAGCCGGTGGCGGTGCAGCTTGGCCAGTCTCTGCCACACGAGATCTCCGGGCGGAGACCCGACGCGGCAGCGCTCGAAGTCGAGCAGGCAGAGCCCGCCCCCTTCGAGGCGAAGGAAGTTGTTCGGCGAGAAGTCCTCCTGGTCGACCCCCGCATCGTGAAGCCGCCGCGCGAGGGTGCCCAGATCGCGAAGCAGCGCGCGTCGCTCCCGGCAGGCGATGCGGTCCTGGCCGAGCAGGCTCCGCAGGTCCCGGCCGGCCCGCTCCGGAATCACGCTCAGGCTTCGCCCGGCGAGCCCGCAGCGACGCTCCTCGCCGACGGCGATCGGGGCGGCCACCTCGAACCCGAGGGCGGCGATCCGCTCCGCGAGCCGGCGCTCGCGCAGCGCCTTGGACGGGCGTCCCAGCGAGCGCAGCCGTCCCAGACCCCGCGGCGCGGGAAAGACCTTCACGTAGAGGGCGGGCTCTCCCGGAACGGGATCGAGGCGAAAGAAGCGTTTGCGTCCCGTGAGGGCGCGCGCCACACTGCCGTCTCCCTGCAGAACGGACTCCGGGGCGGTCATCAGCTCCAGGAGCCTCCCGGTCGGTTCGCCCCAGGTCCGCCAGCGCATTGCGCGGTCAGCCTAGGCGAGGCCACACGGGAGCGCGACCGCGCCGCTCGACGCGGGTGAGGGAGGCGTGGGAGCGAGACCGACGCTGCGAACGCTCGGAGACGCCGAGTCCTACCTGAGCGAGCTGGTGAACCTGGAGCGCGTGCAGGGCTTCGACTACGAGACGCTCGGCCTCGCCCGGATCGAGGCCCTCCTCGAGGCCGTGGGGCGGCCGGAGCGGGAGCTCCGCGCGATTCACATCGCGGGATCCAAGGGCAAGGGCTCGGTCGCCCTGGCCACCGAGTGTCTGCTTCGGGCCGCCGGTCGGAGGGTGGGGACCTACACCTCGCCTCACCTCGAGAGCTGGCGGGAGCGCTTTCGCGTCGATGGGGCGCCGGTCCGTCCCGAGAGGCTCGTGGGTGCGCTCGAGCGCCTGCGTCCCGGTGTCGAGCGCCAGCGGCGGGACCCCCAGCGGTGCCCGAGCTTCTTCGACGTCTCGACTGCGCTCGCCTTCCTGCTCTTTCGCGATGCGGGGGTCGATGCAGCGGTCGTCGAGGTGGGCCTGGGAGGGCGGCTCGACTCCACCAACGTGCTGCACCCGCGCGTGACGGTGGTGACGAGCATCGAGCTCGAGCACACCGACAAGCTGGGGACCACGCTGGGGGCGATCGCGACCGAGAAGGCGGGAATCCTGGAACCGGGGACGCCGGCGCTGCACGGGCGCCTGCCGGTCGAGGCCTGGGCTGCGCTCGCCGCCCGGGCGGTCGCGCTCGACGTCGACCTCGAGGAGGTGGCGGAGCGGGAGGCCTCCGCGGGTCCCGATGCGCTCCGCGTCACGCTCGCGGATGGGCGGGAGCTGCAGGCGCCGCTCCTGGGAGCCCACCAGGCGAGGAACCTCGCCCTCGCCGTCCGCGCGTCGGAGCACTTCCTCGGGCGAGCTCTCCGCGCGCGGGAGCTCGGGGCGCTCGGCCGCCTCGAGCTCCCGGCACGCCTCGAGCGCGTCGGCGGTCTGATCCTGGACGTCGCCCACACGCCCGGCTCGGCGCGCGCGCTCCGCGAGACATTGGAGGGACTCTGGCCGGAGCGGCGCTGGGTGCTGGTGCTCTCCCTCTCGCGCGACAAGGATGCCGCGGCCATCCTGAAGGAGCTGGCCGGCCCGACACGCCGGGCGTTCCTGTCGGTGGGGGAGCCGGCCCGCGCGCTCGATTCCGGGGTGCTCGAGGCGCTCGCGTGGGCCCAGGGAATCGGCGAGGTCGAGATAGAGGCGGTCCCCGCCCGGGCGCTGGCCGCCGCACGACGGGCGCAGGGGCCGGAGGACCTGATCGTGGTGGCGGGCTCCGTGTATCTTGCCGGCGCCATCCGGGCGCGGCTGCGCGCAGAGGGACGCATCCCGGGACCGAGCCTGTAGACTCGCGCGCCGGGAACGACGAAGGAGTCCAGGATGGCGGTGATCCGCAAGAAGACCGGGAACTTTCTCGAGGACTTCCGGCCGGGGCAGCTCTTCCGGCACAAGGTCGGGCGCACCCTCAACGAGGGGCTGCTTGCGCACTTCACGGACTTCTCGATGACGACCAACCCGCTGCACAAGAACCGCCGCTATGCCCGGGCGTTCGGTTACGACGACATCGTCGCGCCCCCGGGGCTGGTGATGGCGATCGCCTTCAGCCAGACGGTCGAAGACATCTCGGAGAACGCGCGCGCCAATCTCGAGTACCTCGACATGCGATTCGGAGCGCCGGTCTACGTCGGCGATACGATCGAGGTCGAGACCCGGATCCTCGAGGTCACGCCGTCTTCCCGCAACCCGGACCGCGGCGTCGTGCACGTCCAGAGCGTCGGTCGCAAGCAGACCGGAGAGATCGCGATCGCCTACGAACGCAAGGTCCAGGTCTTCAAGAGCGATCCCTCGAAGGAGCTGGCCCGGGGGCGGGTCGATCCCGACCCGATCGAGATCGAGGCCTACGTACCCCCCTACGACCCGGGTGCGGGCTACTCGGATCTCGCTCACCTGACGTCGGACGAGAGCTACCTCGAGGACTTTCGCGTGGGCGACCGGATCGAGCACTCGCGCGGCCGCGTCGTGACCGACGAGCACATCTTCCTGACCGGAATGCTCGACAACACCGCCCAGGTCCACTGCAACCAGACCCTGATCGACCGCGATCCGGGACGCTTCCTTGGGGGGCGCCTGGTGGTCTACGGGGGCATACCCTTCGCGCTCTGCCTGGGTCTGTCGTGCCCGGACGTGGGCGACAACAGTCCCGCCGACCGCGTCTACCGCACCGGTCGCCACACGGCGCCGCTCTTCGCGGGCGAGACCGTCTTCGCGTCGACCGAGATCCGGGAGCTGGCCGACTACCCGGAGCGAGAGGATCTGGGCCTGCTCGATGTCACCCTACGCGGACACAAGTTCGACCGAAGTGCCGAGGAGGAGAAGGCCGTCGAGATCTTCACGCTCGAGCGACAGCTGGTGGTGCGACGTCGCTCCCACTACGCGCCTCGCTGATCGAGCGCGCGCCCGCGCGTCTGCAGCTCCACGAAACGCCGGTAGGCGCCGCGCTCGCTGGCCATCAGCGCGGCGTGGTTGCCCCGCTCCACGATCCGGCCTCCGTCGAGGAAGAGGATCTGCTCCGCGCTGCGGATGGTCGAGAGGCGGTGCGCGATCACGAGCACGATCCGGGTCCGCGCCGCCTCGCGAAGGGCGGCCACCAGCCGGCGCTCGGTCGCGGGATCCAGCGCCGAGGTGGGCTCGTCGAGGATCAGGATCGGAGCTTCCCGGAGGAGAGCGCGCGCGATCGCCATGCGCTGCTTCTGTCCCACCGAGAGCTTCGCTCCGGCTCGACCAAGTGGCGTCGCATAGCCCAGCGGAAGCGAGTGGATGAAGTCCTCGACCCCGGCGATCTGGGCGGCCCTGCGAAGCTCGAGCTCGGACGCCTCGGGCCGGCCGAGGCGGATGTTCTCGGCGATCGTGCCATCGAAGAGCTGGCTCTCCTGGAAGACGAAGGCGACGTTCGCGCGCAGCGTCTCGAGGGACAGCTCGGAGGTGTCGACTCCGTCGATCCGCACCCGACCGGCGGAGGGCTCGAGGAAGCGCGGGATCAGGTAGACGAGCGTCGTCTTGCCCGCCCCGACCGGGCCCACCAGGGCCGTCACCTCGCCCCGGCGCGCCTCGAACTCGATCTGCTGCAGCGCGGGAGGACCCTCGCTGTAGCGAAAGTCTACGGCCTCGAACCGGACCGCGCGGTGGACCCCGTGCAGCGTGCGGCCCCGGGAGGGGTCTCCCTCGTTCGGGAGATCCATCAGGAAGAAGACCCGCTGCAGTCCGGGCGCGGCATTCTGCAGGCGGATCCAGAGGGCGCCGGGCTCGATGGAGAGGAAGAGGATCGTCGTGAAGTAGGTGAAGAGAACGGGAAAGTCGCCGCGCGTCAGGGCGCCGTCGATCACCTGGTCGACGATGTAGAGGAAGCCCTCGCGGACGACCCAGAGCGCGGGAATCAGCGCGGCAAGGAAGGTCACGATTCCCGCAACCAGGAACATGCGGTAGCGCCGAAAGGACGAGGAGCTGTCCGCGTCGAAGCGCGCCCGCTCGCGACCTTCGCCGCCCAGGCTCGTGACCGCGAGTACGTTCGCCATCCCCTCTTCGAGAGTCGAGGTCGTCTGTGCGCCTGCCTTTCGGCTGCGATCGCCCGTGCGGCGGACCAGCCCCGAGAAGGGGAACGTGACGGCGAAGGCGGCCGGCGCAAACGCGAGAGCGGTCCAGAAGAGGGCGGGATGGGCTCCAAAGATCTCACGTAGCATGGCCGCAAAGGTCAGGATCGCGATGGGTACGACGACCGGCGTCAGCACGATCCGGTACGCACTCTCGGTGATCGACGGCGTGTCGTACATCACGCGATAGACCGCATCCCCGATCCGTTCCTCATCGAAGGCAGACATCGGCAGCGACTGGATCCGATCGAAGAGGCGCGACCGGTAGTGGTGGTTCAAGGCCTGGGTCAGCCGAAGCGTGAACCGGAAGTCGAGCCAGCCGAGCAGCCCCCCCGAGAAGCTCCAGCCCGAGTTGGCGGCGTTCTCGGTGCGCGTGGCCGTGTCGTGTCCGGAGGCCAGCCAGGCGTTCGTCTGATCGCGCTCGCGGCCGCTCGATCCCATCGCGCCGACGAGCAACACCAGCGAGGCCTGGATCGCCAGCATGACCGCCAGCAGCTCGATCCGGTCGAGGCCGCTGCACAGCGTGAGCAGCGGCCGGATGAAGAAGGGGTAGCCGAGGAGCGCCGGGGCGAGGGGACGCCCGTCGAGGACGTGATCGATGATCACCTTGGCCGGCCAGGGCAGCAGGAGCAGCGGCGCCAGGCTGAGGAGGGTCAGGCCTGCCTTGATCGCGAACCCGCGCCGGAAGGGCCGGACGTAGCGCAGGGTTCTTCCGAAGATTCGCAGCGTCTCGCGAGTGGAGATGGACTCGGACTCCTCGAGGCGCCGGGAGTCGCCGGACGGACCTCGCGGGATCACGCGGCCTCCGGATTCTCGGACTCGACCCACTCCCGATAGACGCCGTTGGGGCGCGTGAGCAGGTCTTCGTGCGGACCCGTCTCGAGCAGTCGACCGTCGGAGAGCACCGCGATCTGGCCGGAACGGCGGACGCTCGACAGGCGATGGGTGACCAGGAAGATCACGCAGCCCCGGCGTCGCCCCCAGGCCTCGAGGCGATCGAGCATCCGAAGCTCCGTCTCCGCATCGAGAGAGGCGGTCGGCTCGTCGAGGATCAGCACGGGAGCATTCTTGAGAACTGCGCGCGCGACGGAGAGCCTCTGGCGCTGACCCGTCGACAACCTCATGCCCCGTTCCCCGAGAAGCGTGTCGTAGCCGTCGGGGAGGGTCTCGATGAAGGCATCGGCGCAGGCGATCTGTGCGGCCTCTCGCACGCGCGCGTCGCTCGCATCGGGAACCGCATAGCGGATGTTCTCGCGCACCGTCGTTCCGAAGAGCACGTTCTCCTGCAGCGCGATCGCAACCTGGCGTCGCAGGCTGGCCACCTGGAACTCGCGCAGGTCGCAGCCGTCGATCGTCACCCGGCCGCTCTGGGGATCGAAGAGCCGCAGCAGGAGCGCCATCAAGGTGGTCTTTCCGGAGCCCGTGGGGCCCACGATCGCGGTGACCGTGCCGACCTTCGCCGCCAGGCTGATCCGGTGCAGCGTCGGGCGGTCCGGCTGGTAGGCGAAGCTCACCTCTTCGAACGCGATCCCCTCCCGGAGGCCGTCCAGTCGCCGGGCACCCGGCCGATCGAGGACCTCGGGCTCGTGGTCGAGCCACTCGAACACTCGATCCAGGCCGATGGCGGTGTCCTGGGTTCGACCCCACACGTGCATGAGCTGCTGTAGCGCACCGCTGCCCCAGCCGAAGAGAAAGGTGAAGGCGTTGTACGAGCCGAGGTTCCAGACGGTGAATCCGGCACCCAGTAGGGCCGCCTCGAGGCGGGTGCCCGTCCCCGCGACGCCCGTCCAGAGGGCGGGGGCCGCACCCGCGAGCGTATGCGTCACCCCGGCGAAGGAGGCGGAGAGCGCCGAGACCGAGACGACCCAGAACATGCCCACTCCGAATGCCGCGAGCCAGCTGCGCGCCGCGAAGGCCGCGCGGAAGGCGCGTCGTGAGTCCGTCTCGAAGCGCCGCTGGAACTGGCGCTCCAGGCCGTAGGCCTTGATCACGCGGATTCCCGAGAGCGTCTCCTGGATCCAGGAGGTGAGCGCGCTGTTGGTCTCTCGCGCTCTGCGGAAGCGCGTGCGCAGACCTCGAGAGGCGATGCGTCCGAGGATCAGCGCGGGAACCCAGGTCACTGCCAGGAGCAGGGCGAGCGACGGAGCGAAGAGCGCCACGGCGACCAGACCCGTGAGGAACCGGAAGACTGCGCCGAGTGGAGTCAGGATCAGCACCTCGAGCAGCTGGGTGACCATGGCGCTGTCCTGGTAGGTCCGGTAGATCGCATCCCCGACGCGGTTGTCGTGGTGGAAGCGAAGCGACAGGGCCTGGAGCCGGTCGAAGAGCTCCAGGCGCAGGATCTGGTTGATGCGCTGGAGAATCCAGACCTGGTAGTACCAGACGGCCAGCACCCCGCCCATCAGCAGGGGCAGCAGACCCAGCACCCGGAGCGTCCAGGCGCGCGCCAGTTCGTGACGGACCGCCGCGGGGAGCGCCGTCACTCCGACAGTGAGCGTGGGATCGCTGCCCAGCAGGGCCGCCTGCCCGGGCGAGAGGGCCGCGTCACCCAGCAGGGAGTTCCACATCAGCGGAAGGAAGCTCACGATCGCCACCAGCGAGATCGCTCCCACGACGAACCAGAGCCCGAGCAGGATGGCCAGGTGTCCCTTGACGCGGCCCAGCCAGGGCAGCGCGCGCAAGAGGAGCCGCACGAGCCTGGAGAATCGAAGCGGATCGCGGCCGTCCGACCCCGGGGCTCCGGCTTCCGGCCGTGGCTTCACTGGCTCCAACGCGCCTCCCTTATACCGCTTGACCCAATCCGGAGGCTACTCTCGGGCAGGTGAGCGTTCGAGCGCTTCAGGCGGCTGACACTCTTCTCGCGCTGCGACTGCTGGCGCCTCGGCCCTTCCACAACGTGTTCCTCGAGCACCTCGTGCGTGCCGGTGCGCTCGCGACCCTTCCCGGCTTCTACGGCTATCTCCGTCGGGGAGAGCTGGGGGGAATGCTGATGGTAGCCCCCGGGGGCTCCACGTCGCTCGAGGTGCGCGACCCCGCCGCCTTCGAGGGTCTCGCGCGCGCGGCGGCCGAGGCTCCCGTCACCCCGCGCCACATCGTGGGTGCCGAGGAGGTGACCCGCGCGTTCTGGGAGGCCTTCGCTCCCTGGGCTCCGCCGGTGGTCTGGGAGCGCAGGGAGCCCCTCTACCTGCTGACGCGCGACTCGCTGCGCGCCGACGCAGAGGGGGCGGCGAAGCCCGCGATCGAGGAGGCGCGGGCGACCGACCTGGAAGCGATCGTCCGCAACAGCGCGGCGCAGTTTCGCGAGGACCTGAAGCAGGACCGCCAGGCCGAGGATCCCCCGGCATTCCGAGCGCGCCACGAGCGCGAGATCCGCGAGGGCCGCTGGTGGGTCGTCCGCGAAGAGGGCGAGGTGGTGTTCCAGGTCCACGTCGGTCCGGCGAACCGCGATACCGTCCAGCTGGGGGGCGTGTACACGTCTCCGGAGCTCCGCGGGCGCGGTCGAGCGACGCGCGGGATGCTCGCCATCGTGCACCGCCTGCTCGAGAAACGTCCCGCGGTGACGCTCTTCTGTGACGAGTCGAACCGGGTGGCGCGCCGGGTCTACGAGCGGGTCGGGTTCCGGGTTCTGGGCTGGTACCGGAGCTGGTTGCTGGAGCAGCTCGATCCGGAGTGACTGCCTGCTCTATGCTCCCGCCGCTGGTCTCCCCTTCCGGGCGGCCGTCCAGAGGAGAACGGGAATGCGCGAGCTCGGATGGGTGGTGCTTACGGTCGTTGCGGGGGTCGCCCTCGGGACGGCCTCCTGGGTGCGAGCCGACGGGGTGGAGCGCACCCGCTCTACGCCGGGAGCGCAGGTCTACTTCATTTCGCCGCACGACGGAGAGACGGTAGGCGCTCCGGTTCGGGTGCGCTTCGGGCTGCGCGGGATGGGCGTGGCCCCGGCCGGGGTCGACCTGCCGGGAACGGGGCACCATCACCTGATCATCGACGCGAAGCTGCCCCCTCTCGATCTTCCGATTCCCAACGACGCCCAGCATCGACACTTCGGGGCCGGGCAGACCGAGACGCTGCTCGATCTCCCCGCGGGCCGCCACACCCTGCAGCTGCTGCTGGGCGACGCGCGACACGTACCCCACGACCCCGCTCTCGCGTCGCGTCCGATCTCCATCATGGTTCGCTGAGCGGGGTGTCCGCCGCCTCGTTCCAGTCGGTTCTCTACGCGAGTGGTCCCGCGGATTGGCGGGCTCCGGCCTTCTTCCACGCGCTGCGGCTGGCCCTGTCGTGGCGTGCAGAGCTGACGCTGCTCCTCGCTCAAGAGGGCCCGGAGACCGACGACGAGGCGACCCCCCGCTCCCCCGTGAGAGAGACGCTGGAGCGCTGGACATCGGGCCCCGAGCGCGACTCGATCCCCGTCGACGAGGCAGCCGAAGGGGTCGAGGGCGCCCGCGTCCTGGTGACCGGGGGCTCTCCCCTCGAGGCGGCCGTGCGCTACCTCGAGCGGCATCCGGCCGATCTGTTGGTGGTTCCCCCGGCTCTCTCTCTCTCCGGCGCGCGCTGGAGCCGCACTTCGCTCATGGGCTCGAAGGGTCGCCGAGCTGCGACTCGAACGCTCTTCGTCGGCGAGCGAGGCTTCGTGGATCCCGAGACGGGTGCGCTCCGGCTCCGCCACCTGCTGGTCCCGATCGCGTCGGTTCCGGAGCCGGAGATCGCCGTCGAGGCCGTCGAGAGTCTCCTGCATGGGCTCGGGCAGGAACCCGAGACCGCGAGCCTCCTCTGGGTGGGAGAGCGGTCGCGGATGCCCCGCGTGGATCCGCGCACCGAAGGAGGGTGGGGTTGGCGTCGGATCGCGCGGCCGGGCCGCGTGGCGGAAGAGATCCTGCGGGCGGCGTCGGCGGTCGGCGCAGACCTGATCGCGCTGGCCACACCCGAGACGCAAGGGCCGCTCGCCCTTCTGACCCGCAGCGATACGCGGCGAGTCCTGCGCGAGGCTCGCTGCCCCGTGCTCGCCGTGCCCGGTGCCGAACGGGCGGCCGCGCGACCCACCGCGGGCGTGTGGTAGGCTCCAATCGCCCTCGCATCCCAGCACCGGAAGGCCCGGGTAGGGTGCGCGAGCGTTCCGCGGTGCCCAGGGACCCGCGGTGGTAAGGAAAGTTGACTTGGCGAGAAAGCTTTACGTCGGAAACATCCCCTACACCACGACAGAGTCGGATCTGCGTGACCTGTTCGCTCCGCACGGGAGCCTGGCCTCCGTGCGGGTGATCAGCGACCGAGAGACCGGACGATCCAGGGGATTCGGCTTCGTGGAGTTCGAGGATGAGTCGAGCGCGAACGCCGCGCGCGACGCGCTCGATGGGACCGATCTGGACGGTCGGAGCATTCGCGTGAGCGAGGCGAACGAACGCCCGGACCGCGGGTCGCGACGGCAGTAGAGGCCTGAGACCGGGCCCGCGTCTCGTCCGCCCTCGCTCGACCCGGTGGGCGCCCGGACCGCGGGGCCGTGTGTCTCGCAGGTTCGCTCGCATCGGCTCGACCTCGACCGTGTCGCCCACGTCGCGCCTGGCGATCGGTGGCGCCCGGGGGCGCGGGCCGGGGACCGCGGGCTTGCTCCTGAGGCGGGAGCGACCCAAGCTCCCGCCTCCGATGTCGACGCTGGACGGAGTGGACCTGAAGCGCTTCGGCGTCAGCCCGGAGCGTGGCTTCCTGCCGAGCCCCGATCCCCTCGTGGCGCTTCCGGAGCGCTTCGAGCCCTGGGAGACGGTCGCATCCGAGCTGGCCGGCTTGCGTCTGGCCGGGGCCCTCGGCCCGACGCTGGAATCACTGCCTCCCTTCGGCGTGACCTCACTCGCGGGAGAGGCGGAGTTCCGGCGCGCGATGCTCCTGCTCTCGTTCCTGGGTCACGCCTGGGTCTTCGGGCAGGGGGCCCCGGTCGCGCGGATCCCGGCGAAGCTCGCCGGTCCCTGGTGCAGCGTGGCGCGCGAGCTGGGGCGGCCCCCCGTGCTTTCGTACGCCTCGTATGCCCTCGAGAACTGGCGGCGACTGGACCCGGCGGGACCGATCGCCCTGGCAAATCTCTCGATCCTGCAGGGTTTCGGGGGCGGGCAGGACGAAGCCTGGTTCATCACCATCCACGTTGCGATCGAGGCCCGGTCGGCGCCCCTCCTGCGCGCACTCGGGCCGGCGCAACGCGCCGCACGCGACGGCGATGCACGGGCGCTCGAGGCCCATCTCGACACGATCGGCGACGCCCTGGAGTGCATCACGGCCACCCTCTCGCGGATGCCCGAGCACTGCGACCCCTACATCTACTTCCAGCGGGTGCGGCCCTGGATCCACGGCTGGAAGGACCACCCGGCCCTGCCCGAGGGAGTGATCTACGAGGGGCAATGGCAGGACCGGCCGCAGCGCTTTCGTGGAGAGACCGGGGCGCAGAGCTCGATCGTCCCCGCCCTCGACTCGGCGCTCGGAGTATCCCACGGCGACGATCCCCTGCGCGCATACCTGGCTGAGATGCGGGACTACATGCCGCCTCGCCATCGGGCCTTCATCGAGGCGATCGAGGCGGGGTCCTCGGTGCGAGCCGCCGTGCGGGAGGGTGCGCAGGGATCCCCCTCCCTTCGGGAGAGCTACGATCGCTGTCTACAGTGGCTCGAGCGATTCCGCAGCGTGCACCTGGAGTTCGCCCACCGGTACATCTTTGCGCAGAGCCGGGCCGCCTCCGCAAACCCGAGTGATCGGGGGACGGGGGGGACTCCCTTCCTGCGCTACCTCGAGAAGCACCGCGACGAGACGGCGCGGACGCGCCGCAGCTAGCGAGCCGCCGCGAAATGCGTCGGAGCTCCTGGGACGGAACCCTAACCGGTGCTGGCCTCCTCGCGGCGCTCGTGAACCTGTCGGCGGTAGAGCGTTCGGCGGTTCAACCCCAGGATCCGCGCCGCGTCGGTCTTTCGTCCGCCGGTGTGCTCGAGGACCGTGGCGATGTAGCGATCCGTCAGCTCGCGTACGGTCATCCGCTTGCGCCAGGCGTCTTCGAGGAGGCTCGAGTCGGGGGAGGCAGACCGCTCGCCCCCGGTCTGCATGAGGCTCAGGTGCCGAGGCAGGATCTCGCGACCGTCGCACATCACCAGAGCCCGCTCGATCGCGTTCTCGAGCTCCCTGGCGTTGCCCTCCCAGGACTGGTGTTCGAGATGGCGAATCGCGGCGGCGGAGAGCACGGGTCCGTCCGCCCTCGCGTGACGCCGCAGAAAGGCCTCGGCCAGCAACGGGACATCCTCGGGCCGCTCGCGCAGGGGGGGGATCCGGATCGGGATCACGTTGAGCCGGTAGTAGAGGTCGGCTCGGAAGCGCCCCTCTGCGACGCTCTGCTCCAGGTCCTGGTGCGTGGCCGAGATGATCCGCACGTCGACCTTCACGGCGCGGTTGCCCCCGACCGGCCGGATCTCCCGGTCCTGCAGGACGCGCAGCAGCTTGCCCTGCAGGGACGAGGGCATATCGCCGATCTCGTCGAGGAAGAGGGTCCCGCCGTCCGCCTCCTCGAAGAGACCTTGCTTGGCGGTGTGTGCGCCGGTGAAAGCGCCCCGCACGTGGCCGAAGAGCTCGCTCTCGAGCAGTCCCTCGGGCATCGCCGTACAGTTGATCGGTACGAAGGAGCGGCGCGCCCGGGATCCCGTGAAATGGATGGTGCGCGCGACGACCTCCTTGCCGGTGCCGCTCTCGCCGCAGATCAGCACGTTGCTGCGGCTGCTCGAGATCCGTCTCACGAGGGCGAAGATCTCGCGCATGGCCGGACTTCGCCCGATCAGATCGCCGAACGAGGTCGAGCGGTCGACGGCCCGGCGCAGGCGCTGGTTCTCGACCTCGAGCGTGCGGACGCGGAAGGCGCGCTCGAGACAGGCGACCACCTCGTCGCTGCGAAAGGGCTTGGTCAGATAGTCGAAGGCCCCGGCGCGCAGCGCCGCCACCGCCGTGTCGATGCTCGCGTATCCCGTCATCAGGATGACGGGCGTGTCCGGTGCGCGCAGGCGCAGCTGGGGGAGCAGGGAGAGGCCATCCGCGCCGGGCATCCGGATGTCGGACAGAATCGCATCGAAGCCCTCGTCCGCGACCGCCTCGAGCGCACAGGCGGCTCCCTCGACGGCCACGACTCGAACCCCGTGCCCCTTCAGCAGGTCGGTCAGCATGTCGAGCATCAGCGGCTCGTCATCGATCGCCAGAACCGTCCGGGTCTGCTGCCCGCTGGGCGCTCCCATGTCACTCTCCTCGTCCGGGAATCTTCTACTCGAGGCCCCTACGCCAGCATGGAGCGTGCCAGGGGAATCGAGTCCAGGCGACCCAGGGGACACCCGGGGTGGGTCGAGGATACCCAAAGCGGGACAAAATGACCCCTTTGGGTTCTACGACCTGGGATCCCGCGCGCGGAGGTCGCCTAGGCGGCGTTCGACTCGTCGTGGAACGCGCCGAGCCGGGGAGCGGCGTCCCCGCTCCGGAGGCGCGCCAGTGCCCGCATCTCGATCTGGCGAACCCGTTCTCGCGAGAGGGCGAGCTTGTGGCCGATCTCCTCCAGGGTGTGCTCTCGCTCGCCCTCCAGGCCGAAGCGCCAGCGAAGGATGTTGCGCTCACGCTCCGGCAGGCTCTGGAGCGAGCGCATCACCGTGTGAGCCAGGCCGCGCTGGTCGATCTCGCCGATCGGGGACTCGCAGGAGGGGTCTGCGACGAAGTCCTCGAGCTTCTTCGAGTCCGTGCCGACCACCGCCTTCTCGAGGCTGATCGGCTCGCGCACCATTCGCTCGAGACCCTCGGCCTCCTCGGTGTCGATGCCGATCTCGCGGGCCAGCTCGTCGGGAGTCGGGTCGCGCCCCAGCCGCCGCTCGAGCTGATCCCGGGTGCGATGGAAGCGCCTCATCCGATCGTGCAGATGGCTCGGGATCCGGATCGTTCGAGACTGGTTCTGGATCGAGCGGATCAGCGCCTGGCGGATCCACCACACCGCATAGGTCGAGAACTTGAACCCGCGCGTGTGGTCGAACTTCTCGACCGCCCGCATCAGGCCGATGTTCCCCTCCTGGATCAGGTCGTGGAACGACACCCCCAGGTTGCGGAAGTCCTTGGCGATCGAGACCACCAGCTTCAGGTTGTGGCGCACGAAGAGGTTCTTGAAGTGGGCCAGCTCCCTCCATGCCCGCTCCAGGGTCTCGAGGTGGGCGCGCGCGACATCCGCCCGGAGCCCGAGCTCGCCCTCGAGCTCGCGCTGCCTCGCCGCCAGGGCGCGGAGCTGGGCTCGGCGTCGGGCCCTTCCGCGCTCGCTTCGCGGCGCTCGCCGTGGGGAGCTGAGAGAGCGGCGCTCGCGTTCGATCTCGGCGAGCTCCTGTCCGCGTCGAACCAGCTCGCGCCGGATCCTGGCGAGCAGCTCCATCGACAGGTCCGCGGCATCGAGATCGCGCGCGATCCGCCGGTCCAGGGCCTCGAGCTTTCGGCGGTCGACTGGCTCGGCGCGCAGCAGCCGCTCGCGCCGCGCCAGGGCGCGGTCGATCTTGGCGAGCCGCGCATCGATCTGGGCCCCGATCTCGCGGTTGTGCTCGGCCCCCCCGCCTCCGAACGCCTCCGAGAGCTTGGCCGTCACCCGCCCGCCGGCGGACCGCTCGCGCCAGATTCGAGCGGCCTCGCGCGCGGTCCACGGGAAGGCCGAGATGGCCTCGCGGAACTCGCGGGTCGCGCGCACGATCTCCTGGGCCAGGTGGGTCTCCTGCCCGCGGTCGAGGGTCGGGATCTCGCCGATGTCGCCGAAGTAGGCGACGAGGGCGCCGTCCATGTACGAGTCTCCCTCGCGGCGCGGCGCCGGTCGCGTCGGCTCGAATTCGCGAGTCTCGTCGAGTTCCATCGGGGCCTCCGATCCGGCGGGGTCTCCGCGGGATCTGATCGGGAGCGACTGGTAATGGCACGACCCGTTCGATTCCCCAGAGCCACCGCAGAGGGGAGCGGGGCTTTGGGGCCATCGCGCGGGTCGGACGCAGGGGCCAAGGGGGGGAGGAGGCTCCTGCGCATCTATGAGACGTGCCCCGAGCCCAGAGATTCAACGCCCCTTCGGGAATTCGACCCGCGGGAATTGGGAATTCGGCCCGCGGGAATTCGCCCGGTCTGTGGCCCCGCCAGGCCTCGAGCGGGCACGGGCCTCTGGCGCCCGGACCCTTCAGTCCCCGGGTGCGGGGCGTCGCGCAGCCCGGGGGTCTCGCGGCGGGCGGCCTCGGCCAGGGTGGGCGTGCGCGGCTCCACGACCCGGGTCGCCATGAGCCAGGCGGCGAGGGCCAGGAAGAGCGCCGCAACCCCGAAGAGGACCGGGAGCGGGGCCAGGGTCGCCAGGGCTCCCGCCCCGAGACCCGCGATGGTCGTCGCGACGTCGCCGAGGGTGGAGCTGGTCGCGATCATCCGGGGGCGCAGGTCACTCGATCCGAACTCGAAGACCATGTTGTTCGACGAGACCATCAGCCCGCCATTTGCCGCCGCGATCGCGGCGAAGGCGAGGCCGATCGGAAGCTCGCCCGAGGCGAGCATGAAGACGCCGCTGGCGGCGATCCAGACGCCCATCGCGATCAGGAAGACGAGCCGGAAGCCCCGGTTCTGGGCGATCAGGCCCCAGATCGGGTCGACCAGACTCGAGGCGGCCATCCAGTAGAGCGTCATGTTGATCTCGATCCCCGGAACGTCTGCGAGGATCCGGCGGGCGTGGAGGATGTAGAAGGGGATCGCCATCAGGCCGAAGGCCGCGATGGTGCGCGCCTGCACGAAGCGGGCGTAGTTGGGGTGGTCCCGGAGGGTCGCCGGGATCTGGGCGACCTTCTGCAGGACCCCCTCGCGTTCTGCGACCTCGGGGCTGTCGGGCTCCCGGGAGAAGCCGAAGAAGAGGAGTCCGATCGAAGTCAGGCTGAAGCCGCAGATCAGGAGGAATGCGAAGTCGTCCGGGAACTCGAGCGCCGGAGCGAAGCGCCGCACGGCGAGAATCAGGGCGATCGCGGTGAACCCCCCCACGGAGTTGCGCAGCCCCACGAAGATGTTGCGGTTCCAGATGCCGGGACCCACTGCCGGGATCACCTTGGACATCACCATGCCGTAGGCGACTCCCTGCATGCCGCCGAGCGCGTGGCAGAGCGGCATCGCGACGAAGAAGAGGAGCACGTTCCAGCCGGGGTGGTGCGCGTAGAGCCAGATCGCGCCCAGGGCGACGATCAGGAGCTGCAGCCGCATCAGCCCCCCGAACCAGAGCGACAGCCCCTTCGCGCGGCGGCGATGCTCCACCATCGCCGTGGCGGCAAAGGGGGAGAGCAGGCGCAGCAGACCCGTCAGGAAGGCGAAGAAGCCGACCATGAACTCGGAGCCGGTGATCGCGAAGGCGTAGGCGGGCACGAAGGTGGGCGTGAAGATCAGGCGCCAGCCGGTGGTGCCGAAGAGCCCGTAGATCATGTTCGTGCCGAAGTTCCAGCGCAGGTTCCGCTCGACCTCGGCTTCGAAGCGCGCCTGGCGGACGGGAACATCGAGGGCGGGGCGGGTCACGAGACACTCCGGGAAAGAGGGCGCGGCAGTATAGCGCGCGTTCCGGCGCGCTCCCGGGACGGTGCTAGGATGCGCGCGTGCTCACCGGCCGCGCCTTTCGCACGCCCCTCGCGGGAATGCTCGTCGTCGCCTTCGCGCTCTCGTGTGCGCATCGCCCGCCCGACGTGCGCGAGGTCGTTCCGCGTGATCTCCAAGCGCCGCAATCCGGGAGGCTCGCCGTCATCTGGCAGATTCCCGACGACGAGGACGAGCTGCACGCGGAGCTCTTCGTCTACGACGCGAAGGGAGCCGAGCCGATTCCGATGGCCGGTGCGTCAGAGGTACGCTGGACGGGGCCGGACTCCCTGCTGCTCGCCCTCGATGCCATCTCCGAGGACCCCTCGGCGTGGGGCGCCTCGGAGATCGTCTCCCTCGAGCTCGCGCCTCGCGCGCTGCGACGCCTGCTGCCGGCGAGGCGGTGGTTCAACCTCGAGCCCTCCCCCGATCGTCGCTGGCTGGCGATCGGCGAGCAGCTGGACGATCGCGGCGAGAGCGAGATCCAGGTGCGCTTCCTGGGTCGAGACCTGCCGGTCGTCGCGCGCAGGCGCTTTGCCGGCGACGAGCCCCGCTGGAGCCCCGACGGCCGCGAGCTGGTGGTCGCCCGGACGCTCCAGGACCCGGATGCGCCGACCAACGAGACCAGCGCCAGCCTCGGAGGCGTCGGGCTGGCCTGGCCGCGGCTCTTCCGGCTGCGCCGCGACCTGGTCGGGCCCCGCAGCCCGATCGCGGATGGCGCACCCGGCGAGCCGCTGGTGGCGGGTGGGACCCTGCCCCTCTGGTGGGACTCGCGCGGGATCTGGGCGCGGCAGCGCCGCGGGCTGGTCCGCTGCGAGCCCGCCCGCGACGCGCGCGAGGTCGGCTGCCACGCGATCTACGATCCCGGCCCCGGGCGTCGCGTTCTGGACGGCCGGCCCCTGGGTCGCAGCGAGGCCCTGCTGCTGGTCCTCGACACTGCGAGCGACGAGCGGCTCGCGAGCGAGATCCATACCGTCGACCTGGAGCGCGGGCTCGGCCTCGCGATCGTGCGCGCTCCTCAGGGCGTCTACGTGTCGGACCTGGACTGGACGCCCGCCGAGACCTCGGGACCTTCCGGCGGCCCCGGCACCTGAAGGGCCGCGCCTTCCGCGGCCCCGCCCGGCAGCGAGTCGCCGCGTTGCTCGGCCCTCCGGATCCGCCCGACCAGGACCCGGAACATCTCGAAGGCGATCTCCGGACTCTCGAGGATCAGCTCTCGCAACCGCTGGCCATCGAGCACGAGAACGGTCGCCGGGGTGCGGGCCACGGTGGTGTTGCTTCGCGGCCGGCCGTCGAGGATCGCCATCTCGCCCGAGTAGCTGACTCCGCGCGCCCTTCCGAGCCGCCTCTCCCCGGGCTCGCCCCGGCCCTGGATGAACTCGATCTCTCCGTCGACGAGGATGAAGAGCTTGTCTCCCGAGTCGCCCTCATGGCACAGCTCGTCGCCCGGGCCGAAGGACTCCTCCTCGAGGACGCCGTTGATGGCCTCCAGCTGATCGAGCGAGAGGTGGGCGAACAGGTCGACCTGCCGCAGGACGAGCAATCGTTCCATGTGTTCCTGGGAGAGGGTACGGGTTTCCCCATCGTCCGCGAAGGCCCCGAGCGCCGCGGAGACCCAGGGCTCCCGCCAGCTCGCAAGCTCGAGTCGCACCGTCTCCGGGTCGCGAGGCGTGCCGGAGCTCTCGTGGACCGAATCCTCGTCGATCATCCTCACCAGCAGCGCGGCGATCTCGCGATCTCCGAGATTCGAGAGCACCTCGAGCGCGTCGGCGCGCGCGCGGGCGGACGCAAAGCGCAGCACCCGCTCGACCGTCCGCATCACCGAGGCGCTCTCGAGTCGCTCGAGCATTCGGAAGGCGAGCGCGCGATCCCTCCGCGCCACGTCCTCGAGTGCCGCGCGCAGGAACAGGTCGCGGGCCTGGGGGCCGTCCAGCGACACGAGCGCCAGCCGGGCCCGCCACGCGCGCCCGACACGGACCTCGAGCTCCTCGCGCAGCTGCGACCGCGCCACCCGGCTGCCGATCGTCGCCAGCGCGCTCGCGGCAGCTTCGGCGCTGTGGGCGGAGGGAGAGCTCAGGCAGGGCTGTAGCACCTCGAGGGCTGCATCGCCCGCTGCGGCAAGGGTCTTGGCCGCGAGGTCGCGAAGCTCGCGCTTCGGATCTCCCAGGACCCGGGCCAGCGCACGGCGGGCTGCAGCATCGCTGCGCGTCCCGAGGGCGAGCACGGCCGCGCGACGGACCCGCGCATCCCGGCACGCGAGCTCGGCCTCCAGGCGGGCGGTGGGAATCGGGACCGGCCGACCCAGGCGGCTCGCCGCCTCGAGGGCCTCGGCGCGGACGGCCGGATGGGGTGAGGTGGCGAGCTCGAGGGCCACCGGAAGCAGCTCTCCCGGAAGATGCCGGAGCGCCGCCACCCGGCTCCGAGGATCGTCCGAGGACGCGAGGGATCGCAGGGTGGCGTTCCCGGCCTCGCCCAGCACGCCTGCGGCCGCCGCGCGCACCTCGGGCGAGGCGTCCTCGAGGAGGTGCGTCAGCCGCGGGCGGTGGCCATCTCGGGACTGGGGGCTCTCGCCCAACGCCGAGGCGGCCGCAAGTCGAACGCTCGCGTCGCGATCGGCGAGGGCCCGCTCGAGGGCCACCCGGGCCCTCGGCTCGCTCGTCTCTGCGAGCGCCGAGGCGCAGGCGGCTCGGATCCGGGGATCGGGGTCCGACGCCGCATCGAGCACGGTGGCGAGCAGGCCTCGCTGCACGAAGATCCGGGGCAGGTCCAGCTCGGCCCGGGTGAGGTGGCTGCCCCGGCGCGTGCGGAGCGATTCCCAGACGACCGCCAGCCGCTGCAGACCGACCCTGCCGACCTCGCCGTCCAGCTCTCTCAGGTCCAGCCGACCGGCACGCAGGCGTCCGACGATCGTCTCGAGGTACTCGCGCCGGACCCTCAGGTTGGCGAAGCCGTAGAGCAGCGTCAGGCCGATCCCGAGCAGGGCCAGCTGCCGCAGGCTTGCGTGCGGCGCCGCCACCCAGAGCAGGATCCCGGCAAGCGCCATCCCCGTGTACACGATGATCCCTTCCAGGAGTCCGCGGATCCGGCCGCGCAGCCGCGGAGGCAGGGCGTTGTAGACCAGCGTCCGAAGGGGCGCGGCCAGGGCGTTCTCCGCGAGCTCGCGGTTGGCGCGTGCCGCGACCGCCGCCGCGAGTCCCGGATGCCAGGCGAGGCCGCCAAAGCTGAGAAGCGTCAGCAGGGGATGGGCAAGGTTCGCCGCGCCCACGCCGAGCCTGCGGATCAACACCGGGAGGAGCCACAGCTCCACCCCGATCTCGATCCCGTTCGTGATCGCGAGGTAGAGCCCCAGGAAGGCGGCGAGGGCGTCGGGATCCGGATAGACGTTCGCGAAGACGGCGAGGTAGATGTACTGGCTCGCGAAGAGCGCCAGCACCATCGCCGCGGTCGAGACGATCAGCCAGCGGCCGAGGGGCGATCGGCGGCTATAGCGCAGCGCCCCCCCGAGCCCGCTCAGCGAGGTGTCGTCGCCCTCCTCGAGCTCGAGGGGGCCCCAGCGACGCAGCGCCCGCCGACCCACGCGCAGCTGGAGGGCCGCGATCAGCAGGAACCCCGACCAGGCGACGATCAACGCGGTGGCGCCGAGCGTCCGTGAGATCGCGACGCCGAGCACGCCTCCAGCGATCCCGCCGAGGCTGCCGCCCGCGTTGAGCAGGGGTACCAGGCGCTTGGCCGCGAGGGTGTCGAAGAAGTCGCTGGCGAAGGTCCAGTAGTGATTCATCAGGATGGCGAAGCTGACGAAGTAGAAGCAGAGGATCCCCGGGAAGATCCAGGCGCCGGCCGTTCGCACGGCGACGCTGGCGAGGACCAGGATCGCCGCACCCCCGACCAGCAGCCCGAGGAAGAGCCGATCGTTGCGGCTGCGGTCGACGCGCAGGGCGTAGGCGAGGGTTCCGATCACCGTGGCGGGAGCGGCGAGAAGGAAGGCGAGCGGCAGCTCGGCGGCGCCCACGCGGCTCAGGAACAATGCCTCTGCCGCGGTCAGACCCAGGGTCTCCGCCAGGGTCACGAGTCCCAGCAGGAGCGCAAAGAACGCGACGCGCTCGCGTTCGGCGGGTCGCACCTCGGCCCACCAGCGCCAGGTCGGTCCCGTCATCGTCTCGCGCACCACCCCTGTGCGCCTGTGCGCGACACCTTCAGCCGCGCCCCTGCGCTCGAAATCGCGGGCGAGCCCGCCCGCCTCGCCCCGCTCCTGGAGCAGCTTCCGTGTGCTCGCAGCCGCTCGCGGCGGGGGTCGCTCGCGACCGTCGCCGGGCCGGCTCGCCCCGCGTGCCTGCTATGATCGCCGCATCCCCAGCCCCCGGAGGTCCATTATGCCCGAGTTCTGCAAGGCCGAGCGCGACGGTCACCTCTACCTCGTCACCATCGATCGACCCGAGGTGATGAACGCGCTCCACCCGCCGGCCAACCTGGAGCTGCACGAGATCTTCGACGCCTTTGCGGCCGACCCCGACCTGTGGGTAGCCATTCTGACCGGGGCCGGAGATCGCGCCTTCAGCGCGGGCAACGACCTCAAGTTCCAGGCGGCGGGGGGCCGGGTGGAGACCCCGCCGAGCGGGTTCGGCGGCTTGACGCATCGCTTCGATCTGGACAAGCCCGTGATCGCTGCCGTCAACGGGGTGGCCATGGGGGGGGGCTTCGAGATCGCCCTCGCCTGCGACCTGATCGTGGCCTCCGAGCGGGCCGTCTTCGCCCTGCCGGAGCCCCGGGTGGGGCTCGCGGCTCTGGCGGGTGGCGTTCATCGCCTGCCCCGACAGATCGGCTGGAAACCGGCGATGGGAATCATCCTGACGGGTCGCCGGGTCGATGCCTCCGAGGCGCTGCGGCTGGGGATCGCGAACGAGGTCGTGCCGCATGACGAGCTGGCGGCGGCTGCACGCCGTTGGGCCGATCAGATTCTCGAGTGTGCGCCCCTGAGCGTCCGGGCCTCCAAGCAGGCGGCGATGCGTGGGCTCGCGTGCGCCTCTCTCGAGGAGGCGATCAGCGGGCGTTATCCGGCCATCACCGAGATGGTCCGGAGCCAGGACTTCGTGGAGGGACCGCGCGCCTTCGCCGAGAAGCGCAGGCCGCACTGGCAGGGGAAGTAGCGTGGACCTCGATCTCGACGCTCGCTACGAGACGTTCCGTCGGGAGATCGCGGAGTTCCTCGAGGCGGAGCGGAAGCGGGTTCCCCGGGGCCGGGAGCTGGGAGCGCCGGACCGCGGGCTGCGCGAGTGGCAGCGCAGGCTGATCGAGCGTGGGTACGTGGCGCGGACCATCCCCCGCGAGTACGGCGGCTTCGGCGCGGAGCCGGACCTGCTCGAGACGATCATCCTCGACGAGGAGTTCACCCGAGCCGGAATCCCGCGCGGCATCTCGGGGCAGGGGATCAGCATGCTCGTCCCGACGCTGCTCGAGCACGGCTCCGAGGAGCAGAAGCGACGCTGGATCCCTCCGACCCTGCGCGGAGAGATCCTCTGGTGCCAGGGCTACTCGGAGCCGGGCGCCGGGAGTGATCTGGCCAGCCTCCAGACGAGAGCCATCGAGGATGGGAAGGACTTCGTGATCAACGGTCAGAAGATCTGGACCTCCACCGCGGCCGAGGCACAGATGATGTTCGTGCTCGTGCGTACCGAGCCCGATGCAGAGAAGCACGCGGGCATCAGCTACCTGCTGCTCCCGATGGACACGCCCGGGATCGAGGTCCGGCCGTTGCGGACCATGACCGGCGGAGCGGAGTTCAACGAGGTCTTCTTCAACGACGTCCGCGTACCGCAGGCGAACGTCGTGGGTCGTCGGGGCGAGGGCTGGCGAATCGCCAACACCACCCTGCGGCACGAGCGGAACATGCTCGGCAACGCGGCCCAGAGCGAGCGCCTGCTGCTCCAGGCGGTGGCGCAGCTTCGGGAGGAGACCTGCGAGGGCGAACCGGTGCTTCGCGACGCCTGCCTCCAGGACCGCCTGGTCGAGCTGCAGGCCCAGGCCCTCGCGATGAAGTACCACTCCTACCGCCTGCTCACCCATCAGCTGCGCGGGGAGTCTCCCGGCGTAGCGGGGCTGGTCGTCAAGCTCCAGGGGTGCCAGCTCAACCACGACATCGCGAAGCTCGCGATCGACGGGATGGGGGAGTTCGGGACGCTCTACCATCGCTCGCGCCACGAGCGGCGCGGCGGAATGTGGCAGTTCCAGTTCATGTTCTCGCTCGGGTTGATCATCGGGGGCGGGACCGCGCAGATCCAGAAGAACATCATCGCCGAGCGCGGGCTCGGCCTGCCACGAGAGCCGAGGCCGATGCCCGCCGCGCCCCGCGCGAGCCGCGAAGGCTGAGGGACCCGCAGATGGATTTCGGACTCTCGGAAGAGCAGCGCCTGCTGCAGGAGACCCTGCATCGCTTCATCGAGGAGCGCGCGCCCATCTCGTGGGTGCGCGCGTGGATGCGAGGCGAGGCCGAGGGTGACCGCGAGCTGTGGCAAGGTCTGTCGGAGCTCGCTGGGGTCGGCGCGCTGATCCCCGATGCCTACGGGGGGGCGGGTCTCGGCCTGCTCGACGCGGCCCTCGTGGCCCAGGCACTCGGGCACGGAGCGGTCCCGGCACCCTTCCTGGCGGCGGCGGTGATGGCGCCGACCGCGTTCCTGAGCGCGGGGACCCCCGGGCAGCGTGAGAACTGGCTCCCGAGAATCGCGCGCGGAGACGTGCGCCTGGGAGTCGCGATCGGGCATGTGATCGCCCCGCGCGCGGACGAGGGCGTGACGCTGCGCCAGGGGCGCCTCCACGGGCGGTCGCTCTTTGCGCTCGATGCGGCGTCCGCCGACGCCTTCCTGGTGGCGCTGGAGCGCGGTGGCCTCCAGGTGGTCGAGCGCTCGAGCGCGGGGCTGCAGCTCGAGCCGCTGGCCACGATCGACCGAACCCGAACCACAGCCGAGCTGATCTTCGAGGACGTGGCGCCCCTCGAGGCGCTCGGTGGGGCCCGCGGAGGTCCCACCGCAGTCACGCGCATGCTCGACGCGGGTCGGATCGCACTCGCCGCCGATACGCTCGGAGCCTGCGACCGGATGCTCGCGATGGCGGTGGACTACGCCCAGGAGCGACAGCAGTTCGGCCGGGTGATCGGATCGTTCCAGGCCGTCAAGCACCTGTGCGCCGAGATGGTCGCCGAGCTCGAGCCTGCCCGCTCGCTGCTCTGGTACGCGGCGCACGCGTTCGATCACGTGCCCGAGGAGTCGCGGCTGATGGCGACGCTGGCCAAGGCCCACCTCTCCGAGGTCGGGACGCGCATCGCGAAGACGTCGACCGAGGTGCACGGGGGGATCGGCTTCACCGACGAGCACGACCTGCACCTGTGGTTCAAGCGGATCGGTCTGAATCGCCAGCTGCTCGGCAGTCCCCAGAGGCTCCGTCGAACGGCTGCGAGGCTTCAGGGCTGGGACCGCAGCGAGAGTGGGTCGACCGAGGACCTGGAGACCCCGCTGCTTTGAGCACACTCGTGACCGGTGGTGCGGGCTTCATCGGAAGTCACGTCGCCCGGCGCCTGCTCGGAGCGGGCGAGCCGGTCGTCGTCCTCGACGACTTCAACCCCTTCTACGATCCCGAGCTCAAGCGGGCGAACGCACGCGCCCTGGCCGCATACACCGGGTCGACGATCGTCGAGGGGGACGTTCGGGACGAGGCGCTCGTCGAGAGCCTCTTCGCGAGGCACCGCTTCGATCGCGTGGCCCACATGGCGGCGCTCGCCGGGGTGCGTGCGAGCATGGAGCAGGCGCAGCTCTACCTGTCGGTGAACGCGCTGGGAACCGGCAACCTGCTCGAGGCCGCGCGCCGCCATGGGTGTGAGCTCTTCGTGCTCGCCTCGACCTCGTCGGTCTACGGCCGCACCACTCGCCTGCCCTTCGTCGAGGACGACGCAGCCGATCGCCCGCTCGCCGCCTATCCCGCGAGCAAGCGGGCGGCGGAGCTGATGGCCCATGCATGCCATCACCTCTTCGGGCTCCCGGTGACGTGCCTGCGCTTCTTCAACGTCTACGGTCCTGCGGGTCGACCCGACATGATGCCGATGCGGGTCATGAGCGCCGTCGTCGACGGGAGCGAGCTCCCGGTCTTCGACGGGGGAGCCCTGGAGCGGGACTGGACCTATATCGACGACACGGTCGATGGGGTCCTGGCCGCCCTCGAGAGGCCGATGGGCTACGAGGTGTTGAATCTCGGCTTCGGACGGCCCCTCTCGCTCGACCGCTTCATTGCGACGATCGAGCAGCTCTCCGGGCGGACACTTCGCCGGAGGCCCCTTCCGGCGCCGCCCAGCGAGCCGCCGATCACCTTCTGTGACAACCGCAAGGCGCGCAGGCTCCTGGGCTTCGACCCGCAGGTCTCGGTCGAAGAGGGGCTGGAACGTACCTGGGCCTGGTTCTCGAAGATTCGCGACCTGTGAGCCGGGACGCCCGGGAGTTTCCCTACGAGGCGCGCAGCCGGGCGATGACCCCGAGGAGGCGGCTGCGCTCGACCACGACGGTGAAGACCACCAGCCCCGCCGTCCCGGCGAGTGTGCCCAGAAAGAGCCGCAGAAGCAGGATGACCAGGCTCGCCGAGAGCTGCAGCTGGATCTGGAGCTCCTCCTTCAGCAGGTGCTCCAAGGGCGTGGTCGGCTCGAGGCGCTCGAGCGCCTGCTCGGTCCCCCGAAAGAGGGACGCCATCTGCGCGACCGGCCAGTCGAAGCCGGTGTTGGCGGCCGGTCGGGTGCCCGTCGGGTCGAAGCGAGACACGCCCCACGCGCCATAGCCGACTCCGGAGAGCAGCAGCAGGGCTCCGAGAGCGACGACGAGGCGTTGCTGGCGCTCGATTCTCGCCAGCAGACGCGCATCGCGCGCGTCGAGCCCGGGGCGGCCGGACCCGGGATCCCGCCCCCGCGGGGGAGCCGGTGATGCGGTCACGCGAACGGACCCGGGCGCTCGAGGTGCACGGAGCGCAGTATAATGCGCTCGCCGTCCGGGCGACGTCGGCACGCGAGAAGACTCGACGAGGGAGAGCTCGAGCGATGACCCTGCATACACCGATCTGCGACATCCTCGGCATCGAGCATCCGGTGCTCCTCGCCGGCATGGGAGGAGCGGCGAATCCCCGGCTCGTCGCCGCGGTCTCCGAGGCCGGAGGGCTGGGGGTGCTGGGGGCGGCCGCCTGTGGGCCCGATCAGCTCCGCGACTGGATTCACGAAGTCCGCAGCCTGACCGATCGTCCCTTCGGTGTGGACACGCTGCTCCCGGCCTCGGTTCGACGCATGTCGGGAGGCGAGCCCAAGGGCCCCTCGCCCGCGGATCGGCTGCCCGACTACCGCGCGTTCACGCGCGAGTTCCTGCAAAGGGAAGGCCTGGAGCCGCCCGGGGCTTCCGAAGGCCCGGGTCCGCTGCGGCAGCCGGGCGCACCCGGCGCCGTCGGCCGCGGCCGCGGCCGCGAGATCTTCTCGAAGTCCTTCTT